>NZ_RCBY01000195.1 GCF_003838195.1 Okeania hirsuta | reverse complement strand
AAGCGTTTTACTCATTGAGCCAAGTTCCGATGTGCCCCATCGTACTTAAGGCCGAATTCAGGATATTGATGGCCGCATTGTGGTCGCGGTCTAGAATACATCCACATCGACAAATATGGGTTCGAGTGGATAATGACTTTTTGACTGTGGTGCCACAATTTGAGCATTTTTGGGTCCTGTATGCAGGATTAACCGCAACCGTTACTTTGCCAAACTTTGGCCCAAAATACTCTAACCATTCTTGATGCAGTCGCTCATGGGGGACACCCCTAAGACCGCGCTGCATCGCTTTTCTGAATTGATACCAACCTGCATCATTAATACACTTGGCGAGACAGTGGTTTTTCACCAAGTTCTTAATCCTCAAGTCTTCATAGGCTACCACATCGTTAGATCGGATGACGCAACGTGCCAGTCTCTTGGCATATTCTTCACGTTGCCTACTTATTTTGAGGTGTACTCGTCCCAGTTTATTAATAGCTTTCTGGCGGTTGGTACTGCCTTTCTGCTTACGAGAAACGCGACGCTGATAGAACTTCATTCGCTTCTCGCTTTTTCTGTAGAATCTTGGGTTAGGCTCTCTATTGTCTTCTGAATCGGTGTAGAACTCTTTGAGTCCAACATCTAAACCGACGTTATGCAATGTCTGTTCACTCTCAACTTTGATATCTACACTAATACAAAACTGACAATAATAGCCATCAGCTCGTCTGACCAGTCGCACCCGCTTAATCTTCTCAACTGGATAGAATGCTAAATCCCACGTCCCCATCAGTTTAAGCTTGCCAATCCCTTTTCTGTCGGTGAACTCTATGTGTTTAGGGTCTTGCAACTTCCAACCGGATGTTTTGTATTCGACAGAGCGAGTATTTTTCTTGAACTGTGGATATCCTTTCTTTCCTGGGATGTTTCTGTTGGAGTTCTCAAAGAATTGAGCAATGGCTGACCAGCACCTTTTTACAGATGCCTGACAAGCATGGGAGTTTAAATCTTTGACGAAGGGATACATTGCACGCAATTCGGTATTGTACCGATATAGCTCTTTCCTGCCCGCTCCTGGATTATCCATCCAGAACCTCAAGCATGAATTTCTGACAAATTGCCCCGTCCGGATTGCCTCATCAATACCTTGGTATTGATTCAGTTTTCCTTTGACTTTAAACTCGTAGACTATCATAATATATGAGGCTAGTTTTGGGAGGGGTATATTGATATTTTAACACATTCAGCTAGATTTCTCCAACGCCGGTTGAGGTTCACCGTCCTTCTAGGACAGGGCTTGAGACCAGCTTTTTTTGGTCAATGAAATAGCTCTGAAGTTTTGGGCAAATGTACTAAACTGGACTTTTAACTCGATCTAGGTTTCACTAAGTAGACAATTATGTTAGAACGTTTTCGAGCTTGTTACCCCACAGGTTGCTTAATCTCTGAGTTAATTACTATCCATAATGGTAAGTATGTGGTTCGTGTCCTAGTGCAGGTCAATGGTCAAACTTTGGCCAGTGGGTTAGGGGCGGCTGATACTGTGGAGTTGGCAGAAGACCAAGCTAGAAAGCGATCGCTTGCTATTCTTCCACTTGATAAATCTATTTCTACACCTCAAACTTCTGTTCAATTTTATCCTACTCAATCTGTTAGTCCTCCTCCATCTGTCAGTCCTCCAACACCACAGACTAATACTTATATAAACACTTCTTTAGAAAAAGAAATAGAGGAAGTACCACCAGCAATATCGAATTTAGATACTAATGAAATTCCTGATAGTTCAACTGTTTTGTCTTTAGATGTTAATGAGGTTCCTGATAGTTCAACTATTTCGTCTGAGTTGGAAGAATCAGATATTTATACCCCGGTGGAAAAAGAGGAATTACCAATAGTAGAGTCTAGTATTAACTATGATGATATTCCTGATTCTACTCAAAATTCGAGTGGCTTTGATAATAGTTGGTTAAATACTAAATATGGTACGGAACAGGAGGAGGAAAAGATTGATGAGGCGACAGAAACATTAATAAGTTCTGGAAATGATAATGATATAGATAGTGAAATAACTACATCAGAATCTATAGATTCATCAGTAGAAATAGCTCAATCAATTGATAATAATGATGAAAATTCTTCACTAAGTTCATCATACGATGTATCTAATGAAAATGTTAATATAGACATTTTGATTGATAGTTTAGGCTGGACGAAAGAACAGGAGCGAGATTTTCTCGAACAAAATTATCATCAAGAAAAACGCCAATTCTTAACACCAGAAGAATTATTTAATTTCCATCAATATTTAGATATTTTGCTTAAGGTTACAAAGGAAAGTAAAAGCCAAGGATGGAAGCTTAAACAACAAAAAGATTATTTAGAATATAGTCATAATAAAGAATCTTTGGAACAGTTAAGTGTAGATGAGTTACAAAGCTTTTTGGAGTATTTAGAAGTTTTTGGTAAAACTACCAATGAAATTAAACGTTTAGGTTGGAATTCAACAAAAGGAAAAACTTATCTCAAAAAAAACTATGGAGAGGAAGGGCGTACACGTCTTTCCTTTGAAAAATTGCAAGATTTCTTACAACATTTAGAAAAGTTAGATATGCCTTGAAGAAGAAAGAAGGAAGAAGGAAGAAGGAAAAAATGGATGGGGACTCAAACCCCAACCAGTTGTAAAAATCCTGTAGACGGCGGGGTATTCAACCCAAAAGAAAAAGACAAAAATTTAGTGGGAATCAAGAAAAAATTGGTTAATAATTAGAGGGGTTACGGTTATAAACTTGGTCAATTAAGCCGTACTCCATTGCTTCTGTAGCTGACATAAAAAAGTCTCTTTCTGTATCTTCTGCAATTTTTTCTATGGGTTGACCTGTGTGGTCTGCTAAACAGTCATTCAGGTATTTTTTGAGGTATAAAATCTCCCTAGCTTGAATTTCAATGTCTGTGGCCTGACCTTGTGCTCCACCTAATGGTTGGTGAATCATAATTCGAGCGTGGGGTAGACTCATTCTTTTGCCTTTTGTTCCTCCACTGAGAAGAAATGCTCCCATACTGGCGGCTATTCCCATACAAATAGTACAGACATCGGGGCGAACGTGTCTCATGGTGTCATAAATACCCATCCCTGCACTGACCGATCCACCAGGGGAGTTGATATAGAGATAAATATCTTTTTCTGGGTCTTCTGAATCTAAATATAATAATTGGCCGACAATTAGATTGGCCAGATCGGAATCTATGGCTTCTCCTAGATATATTATGCGATCGCGTAGAAGTCTAGAATAAATATCGAAGGCTCTTTCGCCACGGCCAGATTGTTCAATAACGGTTGGAATCATATTTTTTAAGTCAAAAGTTAAGTGTCAAAATTTTTGACATTTGTATATCTTAGCGATTCTGGTTGAAGTTTAGCAAATTTATTAGGAAGTCAGGTAGGGTTTATTAGTATTTAGGCAGAATTTAACCAGACAATTGCAAAGATAAAATAGTGGATATTTTTTTTACTTTTCATTCTTATTTTGACAATATTTATAGATATTTTTTTGTTTGAAATTATTTTTTTTACATTAATATATTAAGGGCAATTATGGTTAAGTTTTAGCTAATTTATTGGGGATTAAGGTAAAGTTTATGGTAGTTATGCATAGTGATGGTATATGTAGCAATATAGTTAAGTTAAGGATTTTTTTGGCAGTTATTTAATCTCAAAAGTTACTCTAATGGTTCCATAGCTTATGAATTTTTATCTTATCTGTTTGCGCAGCATTCCGTAGGAAACTGTATTGGTATATGTAGATGAAAAATGGCGCTTCATAGGAGCATCTTGCTTCTACTGTTCTTCCCCTTGAGCAAAATAATTACAATGCACGACTACCAAGTTTATTAGTATTTAGGCAGCAGATTATAATACAATGACAAAGCTAAAATAGTGCATCAATGCTAGAAATACAACTAAATTAATTAGTATTCCATAGACAGTCAGGATATAAGTTGATAGTTTGAGTTATTTTTTCTGTGATTAAATTTATGGTTTTAACCCATTCCTCATAATTGGAAACTTTATAGACTTTCATGCTATTAAGTCCGGTAGCATCAGTATTGTAAAGTAAGGGTAAGGAATAAGGAAGATGGAAGATGGAAGAAGACTTAAAAGGCTGAAAAAAACTTAAATTTCCTGTAGATGTTCACCCTGGGGTTTACACAAACGATAATGTGCGGACATGATATGAAATGTTGTCAAGCTTAAGACTTTTTAGTTCTACTTGAAAAAACTCTTTAAGGTAGAAGTTGGGAAAGATTTACTTTGCGAGTTTCCTCAATTTATACTTGTTCTTAAATAGCTATATTTTTTCAGGTATATCGGTGAATTTAAAATGTTTTTACATCCAAATGATAGGAACTTTCAGAGGTAGTGTAATTTCAGTTATCGGTATCACTACCTCCTGCAATAAGGAGGCTTGACATCAGGAATATTATCGTTTTTTTTATCCCTTTAAAAAGGGGAGGCTTTAGACCACAATTTTTCGGTAAAGACTCGGATTATCTAATTGTTTAACTATCTCAATGCCTCGCTCTTCAGTAATTATATTTGTACCGCTTTTATATTACTAGATCGACTAGGTTAAAAATTTGGTGTAACTTATGAATATATCAACCTATTTACTGACTGTGATAAATTCACTTAGGTCTGAATCTATGATGTTTTTAATTTCCAGAAAATTCTCCTCTCTAGTTTCTATAAACAAGATGCCAAAGATAGGATATTCTTTGTAATCTATCTTTCTTAAATCTATGAGTTTTTCAAAATTTGCTAGCAATTTATCATAATTAAATGATGTAATATCACTGACATTTTTATCACTCGAATTATCTAACTCAATTATACTAAATAATTTTTCCTCTTTTTCTTGAATAACTTTGCACCAATCTGGTTTTTTTTTGATAGTAAAAATATAAGTAGGGGTTAAAACCATAAGCTAAGAAAGATAAATCTGCGGTAGTACACCAACCACCAAATCGAATTGGATTTACTTCAATAGGTAATAAAATACCATTACTATTTCTTCTCAGCTCAATATGTACTGGAAAGTTTTTTATTTTAGCTAAATTACCAATTTTTTCGAGAAAATTTGTCAATTCCTCAAGGTTACTTTCAATAATTTATTTGGATAAATAATAAACTCTTTGACTGACACTATTATCTGAAGAAAATATATGCTGAAAAATTCCTAGGATAACTGGTTTGCCAATGGAATTATAATAAGCATCTACAGCAAATTATTCACCATCAATATACTCTTCAATGATAAATGAATTAGTATTTAATACACATTCAGGATATAAGTTTCTAGTTGGAGCTATTTCCTCTGTGATTAAATCGATGGTTTTCACCCATTCTGAGTAATACCAATTTGAAAAAAGAATGTTACGGATAATAGGGGCAATTAAAATACTTTATAGGAGATGTCTCTTGGACTAAAAAGATAAATTCAGACCTAAAAACTTCTATTAAAGGCATTCATTCTGACTCCTCACTCCTGAGGACTGACTTCTATAGCGCTGTGCGCAGGCAACAGGCAACAGGCAACAGCTCATCTGGGGGAATAAATTGCTGATAATATAAGACTTTTAGCTATTTGGCCTTTCCTGCAATTTGTAAATATACTAGCGCTCATTGCTATAAGAAATATCCTAGCTATTTGTAGCAAACATTTATAAAATTGGTATAACTGGAAACTTTATAAACTCCCATGCTAAAAAAGCCAGTTATTGGTTTGAGTATAAATGGTAGTGGAATTTGATCAAATTCAATTCTTTTGAGGTCTTTTGTAGGTATCTCTCTGAAGTAGAAGTTGGGAAAGATTGATTTTGTTAGTTTCCGGAATTTATACTTATTCTTAAATAGCTCTATTTTTTCAGGAATCTCACTGAAATGTAAATGTTTTGATATCCAATAATAGGAATTTTCAGAGGTAGTGTAAATAGTTTGATTATCTAATTGTTTAACTATCTCATGTGAAAAATTTATCATTTTCTTTGTGGGTTTAATACCCCACCGTCAACGGGGGTGTTCAAAATTACTTGGGGTTAGAATCCCCATGTAATTTTCCTCCTGTCTCCTGTCTCCTGTCTCCTGTCTCCTTCTTCAATCTACTACCGATATTTGTAGCTTTTTGTGAGAAAAAAAAGGTACACATTTAGTGTTAACCTTTCAACTATCAGCTTCATTACCGAAAAATTGTGGTCTAAAGTCTCCCCTTTTAAGCTATCCCTGATCAGGAACTCCTGAAAACCTTGTGGGGAGCAGGGGAGCAGGGAGCAGGGGAGAAGGGAGAAAGAATCATAGTAGATAGGAAAAACTACTTAAGTTATCAAAAAAAATGTACTTTTTCATACACTTTTTCTCTCACAAAAACCTTTGAAAGACTTGTACATAATTTGTCTATAATGTCTACGTTTTATGTGAAGAAAGATGTTTATAAAGCATTGCCTTTTAAGGGGATAAAAAAAGAGAATATTCCTGATATCAAGCCTCCTTATTCCAGAGGTACTGTTAACGCAGTACCTCCGGAGGAGGCTAACTGATAACTGAAATGACCCTATCAAATCATTTTGAAAGTTTATCCTAACTCTAAGCTAGTCACACCAAAAATATTTGTCCAATCAATATTTGGTTCTCGACCGGAATACATTCTGACACATTCAAAAACAGATTGCATTTGATAATTTTCAACTAAATTAATAGCTTGTTGATTAATATTAGGAACATCAATATAAACATTTTGATTATCCGAATAACTACACAAAGCTAAAAATAACTTTTCTGCTATTTCTTGGTTTTCGGCAAATATAGGACCTATCTTAAATCCTTCTTTGGCTTTTCTAATAACACCATAACCAACTAAATTTCCATCATTAATTATTCCATAACCTTTACCATTTGATTGATTAATCCATGCTTTGAGAAAATTAGGACGGTCGGCAGGAAAATAAAGGCGATCATAACTACAAAGTTTCTCAAAATTAATAGTCTTTAAGTCTTTGACATCTTGAGATATTTCACCAGGAATTATTCCCTGATAACGCAGATGACTATGAGAAGTTTTAAAGCCAGATTTACGGTAAGTATTAACTTGTTCCAAAACACCATCTAAAGCAGCAGATTGATGATTAATTAACTTGAAAGCTTCCTGCCAAGTTTTTAAGCCAAATCCTTTTTTTCTCCATTCAGGTTTGACAATATAAATACCAATAAAATTAAAGTTTTGACTATATCTAACTACAGAAATACAACTTATTGGTTCCCCGTTTAATTCTCCAATTAAAAAACCTTGAGGGTCAGCCACATAAAAATTATTAACATCATCAATTCCAGGATTCCATCCTTCATTATCTGCCCAACTTATAGCTAATTTTAAGTCAGCTAGAGTCATTGGACGAACTATAAAATTATCTTGGTTAATACTCATTTTCAAATTTACCTAAAATATCTCAATTTAAACTTTTTTAAATAAGCTACAGTTAGAGCATTCAATCATATTGAATACCTGACTAATACCATTTATCAAAAACTTTTATACTCTATTTGAATCCTAAATTTTTGGAGACGGAATGCTGCATTTAGTTAAACCTTAAGAAACCAACCTCGACGATACATAAATTCAGAAATTCCCCACCAAAATAATACATTCACAATAGCAAAAATCAAAGAACCATTAAATGAACCAGCCCAAGATTGAAAAAATTGTTCATATATCCATGTCTTAATAGTAGGAGAACTTTCAACCATACTAATTTTGTTATAAATCATTAGTCTAGCCAAAAATCCAGAGGCTACAAATATAAAAATGGCATTTAATCCCATCACCTCAAATGGCCGTCCCCATTTTTGCCAACCTTGGACTTCGATCGCTTCATAACAAGCGGCCAGTAAAATTAAAGCCCATCCGCAGGTAAATATTACATAAGAACTTGTCCATAAAGCTTTATTGATGGGAAAAAATAGTCCCCAGATATACCCCACTACTAAACAGCTAAGACCGAAAATGACCAGATTTAAGCTAGTGCGACTTTTGATTGGTTGATGGTTGAGCCATTCCCCTGCAAAGTAACCAATCAAAACGGTTACTATAGCAGCTAAAGTGCTAAATAGACCTTCTGGGTCGTATGGTTTTCCGGCCCACAAATGTTGTTGGGTAAGAATAAGGCGATCGATATAAGCAGCAAGATTTCCTTCTGGGGAAAGGTCGCCAGCGCCATAACCGGGAACGGATATTAATTGCATGGCTATCCAATATCCAATTAGTAATATAGCGGCAAGTCCATAAAGTTGTTTTCTCGAAAGGTTAAGGATGGCGATCGCTGCAAGGAGGTAGGCTAAACTAATACGTTGCAATACTCCCATAATTCTAATATTAGCTAAGTCGTAATTAGGAAAGCCGTTTAGTAGTAAACCTAAGAGGAAAAGTATGAGGCATCGCTGCAAAATTCGCCGATAAATTTGTGTAGTTGTTTGGTTTTTATCGGTGTATTTTGACAGAGAAAAAGTCATTGCTACACCTACGATAAATAAGAAGAAGGGAAATACTAAATCTGTGGGTGTACAGCCATGCCATTTTGCGTGAAGTAAGGGTGAATAAACATAATTCCAACTACCAGGATTATTAACAATAATCATACTGGCAATTGTAATGCCACGAAATACATCTAGAGATTTTAGGCGCATTTTTTATTTCGGTTTTTATAGTAGGAAATTATACTACCTTGTTTTGATTATTCTTGGCAATACCAACTATTTTATTATTTATATTCAGTAAGTATTATATTTTTTATTGAGATAATTTTCAGTTTTCATATTGCTAGATAAATAGGTTGATTTATCCTTCAAGGAAAGGTATACTTTAGTAAGTAATAAAAAAATATTTAAGTCAATAACTTAGACCTTAATAATTATTCTTTTTTGAGAAGGTAAATTTAACTATGGCTAGCAATAAAACTGGCATTGAATGGACGGACAGGACTTGGAATCCTGCCACAGGTTGTGATAAGGTTAGTCCTGGTTGCACTCATTGTTATGCAGAAACAATTACAAAACGTTTTACTAATAATTTTCCTGAAGGGTTTGCTTTGAAACTTCATCCTGAGCGTTTGAAACAACCTTTAAGTTGGCGTACTCCTAGCCGGATTTTTGTTAATTCAATGAGCGATATTTTCCACGAAGATGTGCCTATTTCTTTCATAAAACAAGTCTTTGAAATAATTAGCAAAACACCCAGGCACATTTATCAAATTTTGACGAAAAGACATGAACGTTTAGTTGATGTAGCACCTCAATTAGAATGGCATGAAAATATTTGGATGGGTGTGTCAGTGGAAAGTCAAAATTATGTTCATCGTGTAGATTATTTACGACAAGTACCTGCTAATGTAAAATTCCTTTCTTGTGAACCACTTTTAGGTGATTTAGAACTTAATTTAACAGGTATTGATTGGGTAATTGTAGGTGGTGAATCTGGCAATAAATATCGTCCGATGAAAGAGGAATGGGTAAAAAATATTTATGAACAATGTCAGGCTGCTAATGTAGCTTTTTTCTTTAAACAATGGGGAGGTAGAACTCCTAAAGCTTCAGGCAGAATTTTAGATGGAAAAGTTTGGGATGAAATGCCGGAACTGTGGAATAAGCATCAAAAAAAATGGAGAATATACAAGGTAGAATCTAAGCGTAAATCCAGAAAATAAAAGATTAATGTTTCGATGGGAATATAACTTTTACTTTATCTCCAAATGTATTTTTTTTACGCTTAGATGGTTCTGCAATAATCTGACTTTTAGTTTCTAATTTTATTAGAGCATCTTTGTAATTTTTTTTGATATATCGTTTGCCTACATGATGTTGATTATAGATATCTATCATTGTAATTGTCTGACCCGAAAATTCATTTAAAAGCATATTTTCCAACTCATCAAGTGGTCGGGATAGTTCAAAAAGTAAAGGTTGATATTTTGTTGCAGGATTATACTCAAAAATTGGTACACCTTGTTCAGAAGATGAACTTTCCTTAGCCATAATTTCTTTCATAATTGAGTATCCTCGAATATGCTTTGATATGAAAATAAGATGATGGCTAGTTCTAGTTCCTTCAACATTTTTAAAGCAAAAAGGTAAGACATATCCGCTACCAATATTTTTCAGTTCTTGAGATATATTTTCAATGATATTTAATTCTCTTTCGTATGGCTGCATTTCTTTAAGTTCTTTTTTAAGCTGATTAAATCTCTGTTCACTAAACAAGGCTTTCATGTGTTTTTCTACTGCCTGATTTCCTAATCCCATATTTATTCTGTTGTAATTAAAGAAGAATATACAATCACAACCCCAATCTTTAATTACTGAACCTATTAGTTCACGAGATATACCTTTATAACCCCACGGATCGATAAAAAATAGTGTAGGTACTAAACTAATTTGTTGAAATGCTTGAACAACTTCTTCTCCTACTTCCGTATTGAAAATTCGTGGTTGATATTTTAATGTTTCTATATTTTCGAGAGAGTTTATTGCTTGCTGAAGTGAATCTGTATTATCAGAGTTTTTATCGTTAAAAATAGTAATTAATCTCTCTCGCATATCTTCATCAGCAATAGCACGTTCTAAAATTAGTAATGGTGTAGATTTAGAACCATCTTGATAACGACCAGGCCCAGAAAATAGATCGATATATGCAATATCTTTGCCCCATTTTTTAGCTTGTGGTATTATGACTTTTGCCCAAGCCCAAAAATATTTAGCTACAATTTCAGCTTTAACTAAAGATGTTTCTCTAGATTCATCAAAAAAAAAGAATTATTTGTCATATTCCTACACTTTAAAATATCTAGTAATTATCGCTCTATTTTAATACTTATTTAGATATTGTTCTTATTGGTAAAATTAAGTTTTTGTTAAACCCAGACAATATTTCCACTCGAATATTCTTGAACAATAAATTCCTTTGTTTGATATAGCAATCCTGAATAGGTTGTAACATTTTATCGTAGCGGTTTGCTCTCCAAATCCGATTTTCCCTTGGATTTGGAGACCATTTTTTTGCACAAATCATTTAGGATTTCTATAGCTGATAGCTGACGACTAAATGCTTTCTAGATTTGTTTGTTTAGCCACAACTTAAATCACCTTATTGAGGTACCTCTTTGTCATATAAATCAAACTCCTGTGGTGTTCCATTTAATTCAGAGATAAATTTTTCATATAACCCTTGGTTACCATTTTCTACATCCCATATTTCATCCACCCAGGTGAGTAAAAAAGCTTCGGTTTCATTAATTTCACCATCATCTTTTGTAAAAGAACCTTTACGCAATCTTTCTCTCACTCCATCGCTATTAGAGAGAAGATGCTCTAAAATATCTTTAGATACAAAATCCAACTTATTTTCCACATGTGGGTAAGCTTCAAGAACTTCTTTGATTAGGAGGTCGAATACTTCTTTGTGAGTAATTTTTGCCATGATCAGGACTGTTTTTAATTAGTTTTGTTTAAGATAAGTTTTTTTGGGGGGCTTTCCCTATCTCTTTGTCTTTTTTTAATATTCAACAGATTAGGTAATTTTGCTTTACTCTTATTGTTAATGTTATTTAAAATATCAAATCATGGGATATTTAGATCATATTTATAGCTTAATGCTGAGATGAAGATATAATTATTAATTGTAGTAGTATATAGAAAATATTTTCTCAGTTTTTACAGGGTAAGTATTCAGCTATTAGCATTCAGCATTCAGCTTTTCCTGTAAGGTTAGCTGACACCTTTTTTTTATAAGTTTTAATTCTGCTTGGATAGTAATTCCTCCTTCCAAGATAACGAGTTAATAACTCATAGTTGACGGCTGTTTGCGCAGCATTCCTCAGGAAATGCTTACTTGACAGGAACGTATTTTTCTTCCTTTAAAATATGAACAAGCTCAAAATATTCTTATTAATCGTAATAATATCAGCTTTGATTAATCTGCCGCTGGTAGTAAAAGTTCAGGGTTTTACTACAGTAGATAACCCAGAGTTAGTAGGACTTTCTGCAGTCAAACTCAATGCTTTAACAGAAGATATTCAAAACTTTGTAGACACTGGAAAAATTGCTGGTGCAGTAGGTTTAATTGTCAAAGATGGCAAGATAGCTTATCGTCAAACTTTTGGGTTTAGCAATCTGGAAAAAAAAATTCCAATGGTAGAAAATAATATTTTTCGGATGGCTTCTCAAACTAAAATTGTCACTGGTTTTGCTACTTATTTATTGGCTGAAGATGGGTCTATAAAATTAACTGATCCGGTTTCTAAATATATTCCCTCTTTCGCTAATATGGAAGTTCTAGTACGAGGTAATTCGGGAAGTGGAAATGATTATACTACCACCCCTGCAAAAAATCAGATTACCATTGAGCAATTACTCAATCATACTTCGGGAATATCCTATAATTTCCAGAATCAACCAATTTTATTTCCCTTATTACAAGCTGCTAATATTTCTGATGGTCTTTCAACCACTTCAGGAACTATTGGCGAAATGGTAAATCGTTTAAGCAAAGTTCCTCTAGCTTTTGAACCAGGTACAGATTATCTTTATGGTCTTAACTCAGATGTTTTGGGTTATCTAATAGAAGTTGTTTCCCAAAAACCTTTTGATCAGTTTTTGGCAGAGCGAATTTTTACTCCTTTAGAAATGGATGATACTGGGTTTTTTGTGACTAAAAATAAATTAAATCGTTTGGCAGTTACTTATACTCCAAATGCCAATGGAAATTTAGAGTCTATAGGTGAGAAAACTAGAGAATTAAAACCTGGTTTATTTATTGATGAAGCTTATCCTTATCTTACAGGAGATACTTATTTTTCAGGAGGTGCTGGTTTAGTTTCTACTCCTAATGACTTTGCTCGTTTTTTGCAAATGCTACTTAATGGGGGAAATTTAAAGAGTAAAGATGGGCAGCAAATGGTAAAAATAGCTAATCAAGAAACCATTGAAACATTTCTCTCTATTCGTCCTGCAGATCGATTTAAAGATCGTCCTATAAGTGTGGGTTATAAATATACTAATGGGTTTGAAGTTAAGGATAACCCTGAACTTTCTACTACACTTAGTTCTGTCGGTAGTTTTAGAGGGGGAGGTTTATTTGGGACTAATTATTTTGCCGATCCAGAAAAAGAAATGATTGGTATTATTATGAGTCAAGTCTATCCTTCTATTTGGGAATTAGCTGATACTTTTGAAACTCGTGCTTATCAAGCTGAGGTAATTAAGGAAAAAATGAACAAATAACTGGCATTTGATATTTATGGGATGATAAATAATTGGTAATTCCTAATACCGGAATATTTACTAGAAGATTTACTACAGATATTCTCCCTTTTATGGGGAAGTGTTGATTTGATTATCACTAGTTGAAGAAGGAGACAGGAGACAGGAGACAGGAGACAGGAGGAAAATTACATGGGGATTCTCACCCCAAGTAATTTTGAACACCGTGTAGACGGTGGGGTATTAAACCCACAAAGAAA
>NZ_RCBY01000194.1 GCF_003838195.1 Okeania hirsuta | reverse complement strand
AATCCACAATCCAATTCTATCAAAAATATCAAATCATTCGTCACTGTGCAACGCCTATTATTTTTGATTAAACTAGAATTTACGCAAAATCAGAGCGTTATACGCACTTCTGTGATATAATGTGCGTTGCAAAACAGCCTGTAAGTATGTCTATCCGTAAGTCATGATGATATCATTTCTCTCATTACCCCTCAGAACTAATCAACTCCCGATACACTCCCTCTTCCTGCAACATTTCCTCATGAGTACCGCGCTGCACCACCTCGCCATTTTCCAAGACAATAATCTCATCGCAATCACGAATGGTACTCAACCGATGCGCCACAATAATACAACTACACCCCCGACTCTGCAAATTATCAACAATCATTTTCTCTGTTTCCGCATCCAAAGCACTCGTTGCCTCATCCATTACTAATATTGTGGGATTATTTACCAAAGCACGAGCAATTTCTAACCTCTGTCTTTGACCCCCACTTAAGTTTGCTCCTCCCTCCAATAACTCACCATCGTATCCACCAGGAAATGCCATCACTGCTTCATGGATAACGGCATCTTGACAAGCTTTCATCAGTTGAGTCGTTGATATTGTCGGGTTCCACAAAGTTAAATTATCGCGCACCGTGCCACCAAATAAAAATATTTCTTGTTCCACCATCGACAGAGAATGAGTTAATACTGTGGGCGAAATATTCTCTCTGGGAACACCATCAAACAAAATTTCTCCCTCCCACGGTTGATACAAACCACAGATTAATTTGGCGATCGTCGATTTTCCCGAACCACTACCACCAACTAATGCTATCTTTTGCCCTGGTTGCAACGACAAATTCAAATCTATGACTAAAGGTGGATCTACCCGTGAATAGCCAAATGTAATATTCCTTAATTCTACATAACCCTTGAGTTTTGAGTCTTCAAATACTTGCTCTTTTTCCCCTTCAGCTTTTTCCCCTTCAGCTTCTTCCTGGGTCTCATTACTCAATACATCATCAAGTCGATTCAAATCTCCTTCTAATTCCTGGAGAGTGCTGCTAAAACCAACCAAAGTATTTACAGGTTCCTGAAAATTTAACATCAAACTCTGAAATGCTACCAACATTCCAATACTCAGTTCCCCTTCCATGACTCGCAAACCACCTACGACTAATACCAATACTGATGTTAGGGATGATAAAAATGTTGGTAAAATCTCTAAAGCTTGATTTGTCACTTCCAACTGTTGTTGAGTATTCACAGTTTTCGCATAATATCCAGACCACCGAGAAAAAAAGTCTGACTCCAGCGCCGATGCTTTTAGGGTTTCCATACTTTGCAACCCCGCAATACTTGCCCCCGCAAGTTTACCTTCGTCTTGTACTAACCGCATATTGGCATCTACCCGTTGCCGAGATACCCACTGCAAGGCTAAGATATTTACCGCAGCAAAGCTAATTCCGATTAAAGTTAGTACGTGGTCGTAGGCAAACATCACCAACCCATAAAATACTATCATCACTGTATCAATAACTGTAGTTGCTAACTGACCGGAAAGCACCTGGGCAACTTCATTATTGATATTGACGCGATCGCTAATTTCTCCAGCATATCTTTGGGCATAAAATCCTACTGGTAGTCGCAGAACATGCCACATAAACTGACTAGACATGCCTACAGATAATTTAATCATTAATTTTCTCAGGTAGCGTAGTCGCAATAAAGTCAGTAAAGTTTGTAATATCATGGCGATCGTCATTCCCAAAACTAGGGGACGCAACCAGTTAGTACGATTTTCCACAAGAATATTATCAACAAATATCTGGCTAAATACTGGTACTGTCAAACCGGGAATTACTAGCAGAAAGCCTGCTATTATACAATAAATTATTGCGCCTAAAGATGGTCGGAGTCTTTGATATAATAATGGGATGATGCTTGGTTTACGACCACTTTTTTCAAATTCATCTCCGGGTTCGATAGTGAGGATAACTCCGGTAAAGCCTTCATCAAATTCATCCCAGGAAACTTTGCGAGGTCCGGTAGCAGGGTCGTTGAGGAAAACTTGATGTTTGTTAAATCCTTCTACGACTAAGAAATGATTAAATTCCCAAAATACAATGTAGGGGGGAGATATTTCGTCAAGTTGATCGAGGGTTTCTGCTTTGAAACCATTTGCTTCCATTCCGTAATTTCTGGCAGCACCAACTATTTTAGATGCTTTGCTGCCATCGCGGGAAACTCCACATTCTTGTCGGAGTTTGGCAAGAGGTACAATGCGACCGTGGTAAGCGAGGATGATACTGAGGGCAGCAGCACCACATTCAACGGCTTCCATCTGAATAATTGTAGGGGTTTTGACTCTTTTTTTTTCATTTGACTTAGAAAGAAGAAGTAATATTATGTCCGGTTGAATAGTTATAAATAATGAGGGATCACTCAGGAGTCAGGAGTCAACCCACCCCTCGCCCCTCCCCCTCCCAGGAGGGTAACTCAGGAGTTAGGAGGGAAGAGTAGAAGAAAGTTTTTTGATTACTAATTATCCGTTAGCGCAGCTCCCCTGGAAGGGGGCACATGATATAAGGGTAGTCCTAAAGATGTCAGGATATTAGTTCTTACATCCCTTTAATGATCGGAAGGTAGACTAGAAAAATTATTACTTGTTTACCACTACCGATATAAGAAGCAGTACTATAAATAGCTACAAACTTAATTTGATTACTCTATTTAAACATCCGATCGTTACTCAAGTTATAATACGGATTTTAACTGGTCAATTTTCACTGGTTTAGAAATATAATTATTCATTCCTGAATTTAAACAAATTTGGCGATCTTCTTCCATTGCATTTGCAGTCATAGCGATAATATAAGGTTTTTGGCTATCTGGAAAATGTTGACGAATCCAACAAGTAGCTTCTACCCCACTCATTTGTGGCATTTCCATATCCATTAAGATAATATCATAGGATTTACAAGGACTAAAAAGGGGGAAAGAATACTTCTTTTGATTAGAGAATAGCAAAAAATAAATTATTCAATTTTTGGACTACCCCTACTCCCTTAAATTCAGTGCAATGAAATATTTTTTGACTCGGAAGTCCCTTACTTATTAAACTAACATAATAGTAATTAATCGACTCAAATTGAAAACGCAAAGCAAGTGATCGCCAATTAAATCTGAAGAATAGTAAACTTCTATCTAGGGTTTGCTGAAAAAGTCTTTTTGTAGGGGGTAGGAGGACTGAGTCAGGAGGAATAATTGTCTGATATTTGTCTCTCTAGGTTTGCTGAAAATTTGATCATTTTCAGCTTTTTGGAACGAAAAACTTGCATTTTTTCCGTAAAAAGGCTAAATTTATTACAAATAAAGGCTTTTTAGAGTTATATCATGTACCCTTGAATACTTATACTTTGGTGGAAAGAAGGCAGAGGGCAAAAGGCCTTTATGTTCAAGGGTTTCTTCCAATTGTGACTTAATTCTATACACAAACGATGCTACCGGACATGATATTAATCAGCAAATCCTATCTATTCTATAATTACTTATTATCTCCCCTTAATTAGGGATAGAACTTCGTTCCGTGCTCCGCGTTACATGTCGCATTTGCGTTTTGCTGGCGCACAACTGCGTTAACGCTGCGCGACATTTTTCCCCAGCATGACCTTAGCGCAGCTCCGACCCAGGAGATAGGATGCGTTGTGCGCCAGCTAAACAAAAAACTTTCTCCGATCTTTCTTTGTCTTCTTTCCTTCTCGTTCCCTGTCTTGAACGCAATTTTTCCTTCTTCCCTCTTCCTTCTTCTATAATTTTCCTAATCCTAATAATGTACGCTAATATAACAAAAAGTTAACATTATATGTATGTCCAAAAAAAATGGACTCAAAACTTAAATATGGCAGTTAAAGTAGGAGATCGAGCACCCAATTTTACCTTACCATCCCAAGACGAAACCCCAGTTTCTCTATCTAACTTCCATGGTAAGAAAAATGTTGTCGTTTATTTTTATCCCAAAGACGACACACCTGGATGCATTAAAGAAGCTTGTGCATTTCGAGATAAATATCAAGTCTTTACAGATGCTGGTGCTGAAGTGATTGGTATTAGTGGAGACTCTCAACAGTCTCACAAACAATTTGCTAGCAAGTATAATTTACCCTTTACTCTTTTAAGCGATACTAGCAACAAAGTCAGAGAATTATATGGTGTTCCTGCTACACTTTGGATACTGCCGGGTAGAGTTACTTACGTCATAGACAAAGAAGGAATTATCCGTCATATCTTTGACTCTATGCTCAATTTTGAAGCTCACGTTGAAGAAGCTTTAAAAACATTAAAAGCAATACCTGCCTCAAGAAGCTAGAAGGCTTTCATCAGAGACTTACGCAAAATTCTCTATTATCCCATAACCGCAGTTTAGGGCGCATTGCAACGCACCCTGCAATTAGAATTTTTGCGTAAGCTCTAATTGTTAAAATGAATCACTCAGAGATTAGTGAATATACCAAAGAACAAGTTGCTTAGGACATAGACTGATGATGAACCTCAGATAGGAAAATTTTTTCCCCCTGTTCCCTATTCCCTATTCCCTATTCCCTATTCCCTATTCCCTATTCCCTATTCCCTGCTATAACTCCAATTCTGATATCATTCTAAACCTGAGCAGATTCAATACCTGCTACTTCATCAGTATTATGAGCTGCCTTCCCATTGCTACTATGACCATTAGTAGGTCGTGGTTGAATTAAACCATAACCACCATGATGATAACGTTTGTAGATCACATTAATTTCGCCTGTTGCAGCATTGGAAAACATATAGAAATCATGATCGATAAATTGTAGCTGCTCTAGTGCTTCTTCTACCGTCATCGGAGACATAGCAAAATATTTCGTCCGTACTACTTCACTAGGTAGCTCCGGTTGGCGATCGCCAATCAAATCCTGCTCTACTGGTTGTGATTCAATCATCTCAACAGTTTTAGCTTTACTCACCTTGGATTGACGCTTTTCTTTATACTTTCTTAATTGGCGTGCAATTTTATCTGCTACTAAGTCAATACTAGCATACAAATTCTCGCTACTTTCTTGGGCACGAATGACTGTACCGTTAGCGTAGATAGTTACTTCTGCTGTCTGCTTAGGATTTATCCGTGGGTTTCGAGCTACTGACAGATGTACATCTACCTCTGTAGTGAGTTGTTGAAAATGGCTAACTGCTTTTTCAATTTTTTGATTAACATACTCGTGAATGGAATCGGTTATTTCTATATTCTTACCCTGGATAACAAGCTTCATAAGCTCCCTCCGCTAATGTTTGGGATTTACTATTTAGAGTAGCACTTTGTATTCTCCCTAACATCCTATCTTTAAAATCCTTTGCATCCCTTGACATTTCTTGATTTTTTTTGCTTGAATTTAGCTAAATTTACAAGGGTAAATTTACCCTTGATTGTTTGGATAATTCACAGTACCCAAACTGACTCCTAACTACTCTAGCTATATAACTCAACTATTAGATATTGGTATTTCATCACATTGTCCACTTCAAAACTCTCTAACATGCTTTCTCAAGATAATCCCAAGTTACCTCCCCCTTGCCATTTAATTTGTCCAGGATTAATCAGTTACTCAGTGGCCTGGGAATGGCAACAATCACTTGTCCAACAACGTCGTAATTGTCCAGAATTGACTGATGTCCTAATATTATTAGAACATCCACCAGTTTATACTTTAGGACAAGGGGCCACATTAGATTTTCTCAAATTCGATCCCAGTCAAAATGAATATGAACTTTACCGAGTGGAGCGAGGTGGGGAAGTTACATATCATTGCCCCGGCCAACTGGTGGGTTATCCTATTCTCAATTTACGACGTTATCAGCAGGACTTACATTGGTATCTACGACAACTAGAAGAAGTATTGTTACAAGTGTTAGATGTCTATGGTCTCGATGGTGAAAGATATCCAGGTTTAACAGGGGTTTGGTTAGAGGGAAGAAAAATAGCAGCTATGGGGATTAAAGTTAGTCGTTGGATAACTATGCACGGTTTTGCTCTAAATGTTTGTCCAGATTTAGTTGGTTTTCACAGAATTGTACCTTGTGGTATTTCTGATAAATCTGTAGGTAGTCTGGCAGAGTTTATTCCTGGTATTACTATAGATGAAGTCCTTCCTCAAGTAGCTGCTGCTTTTACTAAAGTATTTGGAGTCGAGTTAATTTGCTATTCGAGTTAATTTGCTATTAATTTTAAAAAGTGTTTCGGTCTATAATGCGGAGCAAACAGCTTATCGGCAAGGGGATGCGCGACCCCTCCTCAAATTAAACGACAAGCTAGAAGTCGGGGATTTAAACCCAAGCTTTCGTGCTGAAAGCTGAGTGCTGAAATGTTGATAGCTAGTTAAAAAGGTATAGGATCAGAGTCGTCTGGAGGTGATTTCTCTTCTGGTATATTTGGTTTTGATTCTTCGTTGAAAGTAGAGCTACGACGAGACTTTAAATCTACAACATTATTATAGTTTTGCTCTTGTGGTTGTGTCTGAGTTACAGTTCTTTTACTAGGTTGATTTTTGGATGTTTGACTATCATCTTGAGTCATAGCTTCAGGACTAACAGGATATATTCTGGAAGCTGTTAATTCAGCTCGTTTTTCTTTAAAACCTTCTGGTCGTTCAATAGTATTCATATTCAAGCGACCTTCCACAATTACAACATCTCCTTCGTGGTATTGTTGACTAACTTGTTGAGCTAAATCTCTCCATGCTACTACTTTTAGTACAGCAGGTTTTTTTTCTACTCCTAAATTAGAAAATTCCACCATCATTTCTGCTACTGGTAATTGAGCATCTGCTGTGTAGCGAAGTTCTGGATCTTTGATAATTTGTACCATCAATATACAGCTATTCATTTTAATTTTTAACTATGACTAATTGAACAAAGTAAAAAGTAATAAGTAAAAAAATTGTAGGGGCGGGTTTAACCGAAAGCTTTGACTTAAGCACAATGAGTTCTAATAACCCGCCCTCTAATATTGAGTTTATTTCTGCTCACCTATCTTAACTTATAATCCCCTTCAAATATTGAGTTTATTTCTGCTCACCTATCTTAATTATAATCCCCTTCAAATTAGCAAAAAAAAGGAAAACAAAAACAAGATAATTATAGCAATCTTATTTTAGTTTAGAAATATTGTAGATTTTAGGAAACAGGGAACAGATATGGGAGAAACACTGAAGCAATAAAACTATCACAAACGATTTAGGATTGCTATAGTAATCGAAGGAAAGGTGAGAATATATCAAAAGCTTAAAGTTCAGACAAAGCCATATTTTCCCTTCTTCTTTCTTCCTGATAATTAATTATAGTAATCGAAGGAAAGGTGAGAACATATCAAAAGCTGAAAACTCAGACAACGCCAGATTTTCCCTTCTTCTTTCTTCCTGATAATTAATTATAGTAATCGAAGGAAAGGTGAGAACATATCAAAAGCTGAAAACTCAGACAACGCCATATTTTCCCTTCTGCCTTCTGCCTTCTGCCTTCTGCCTTCTGCCTTCTTCCTTCTTCCTTCTTCCTTCTTCCTTCTGCCATACTATCAACCATTTAGTTTCTTCCCAGTCATAAATAAATTCACAAAATCATTAATTGTATTGCGGTAATCCCTCAAAGTTTTATCAACCCAATCTCGATCGTTACTATCTGCATAAATATGTACTAAGGGTTCTCCAGCATCCGGTAAAACTAATACCCAATTATCATTTTGATGATTAATAATCTTTACTCCATCAGTTAATTCTAATTTTTCTGGAGAATTAGTTTCTACTAAATACCGCATTAACGCTCCTTTCACTTTCCAAGGACAACGTACTTTATAGGAACGATGAGTAACAGCAGGAATATCCGCACTGATTTGTCCTAAAGAGCGCTCTTGAATAGTCAACATTTCTATTACTTTAGCGATACAAAACATTGCATCAAAACCAGGATGTAATTTAGGAAAAATAAATCCCATATCACCACTCCCACCTAATACCACATTATGATTAATTTGACAAGCCTCCATTAATGCCGTGGGATTTGCTTTTGTCCGAATCACATGACTATCGTGACGACGAGCAATTTGCTCTACTGCCGCAGAAGCATTTATTGGTACTACTACCGAACTGCGCGGATGAGCGGTTAACATTAAATTGACCATTAGTGCAGTTAACATTTCACCACGAATAGCAGAACCAGTTTCATCTACTAATATTAATTGTTCTCCATTTGCTGTTACTTGAACTCCTACATTTGCTTGTAAAGCTTCTACCACCCGACCTAATTGGTCTAATAAACTCTCTTTTTCTTCTTGCCCTAAAGAAGTCTCTTTTAAGCTCGCATTTAAAACTACAGCATCACAACCAAATTTAGCTAATAATTGTGGTAATACTGCTCCAGAAACACCATAACAATAATCAATTACTACTTTAGATTTACTATAGCGAATTGCCTCAGAATTAAGCAGATTTTCAAAGCCTTTGCTATAAGCATCTAATACTTCATGGCGATAAACCACATTGCCAATTTCTGGAATTTGTACTCGCCGTAAATCTTCTTTAAAATATGCTCCCTCTATCTTTTTTTCCTTCGCTTTAGAAAGATTAATTCCTTGAGAATCAAAGATTTCAATTAATATTTGGTCTGAGCGGTTAGGAGAAAGACGTACATGAATACCACCTACAAGATTCATAGTTGGTAAAATTGTTCTGGCAATAGGAATTGCAGTAGATTCTAAATTTATTACGTTCACTCCAACTGACATTAAACCAGCAATTAAAGACCGAGAAACCATCCGAGATATACTGCGTTGGTCGCGAGAAGCTGATATTGTTGAACCAGGTTTTAAAGTAGAACCATAAGCTGCTCCTAACTTCACCGCAAATTCTGGAGTAATATCTATATTTGCTAATCCCTGCACCCCTCGTTGTCCAAACAAATTTCTCTTAGCAGTTGTTCCCCAAATCAAATTAATATTCAGGGTAGCTCCAGATTCTACTTTTTTACTAGGCCATACTCTAACATTGGGACTAATTTGAGCCTCTTCTCCTACAGTAGATAATGAACCAACCACAGCACCTTCTAATACCTGAGCACGACGGTCTATCCGCGCACCTCGACAAATTACACAAGCTCTTAAATTTGCATCCTCTCCCACCAGTGCTCCATTCCAAATAATTGGCCGCTTCACATCAGCATCTGCACCAATTGTCACATTATCTCCAATCACACTACCTGCTTCAATCTGCACTCTTGGGCCAATTCTACAGTTATCTCCGATTAAAGCTGGTGTCTCAACTTTAGCTGTCCGGTCAATATAAGTATTTTCTCCTGTCCAAAGTCCGGGCGATCGCTCTTGATAAGCAAAATCAAGTTTTACTGTATGTTGAAGTGCATCATATTGAGCTTCCCGATAGGCATCTAAATGTCCGACATCACACCAATAACCTTCTGCTATATAGCCATACATTGGCTCATTTTTATCTAACAATAAAGGAAATAATTCTTTCGAGAAATCACTTTCTTGATTATCTGGTAGATAGTTTAAAATTTCTGGCTCTAAAATATAGGTTCCTGTATTAACAGTATCAGAAAATATTTCGCTGCTAGAAGGTTTTTCTAGAAACTTTTTTATCCTCTGTTTTTCATCTGTAATTACTACTCCAAAATCAATAGGATTAGGTACACGAGTTAGTACTAAAGTGGCTTTTGAATTATTTTTTTTATGAAATTCTATAGCTGTAGTTAAATCAAAATCTGTAATTGTATCTCCACTAATTACCAAGAAAGTTTCATCGAGAAGTTCAGCAATATTTTTCACACAACCAGCAGTTCCTAGAGGTTGTTCTTCCTCTATAGCATAAGTCATTTGTACTCCAAATTGACTGCCATCTTGGAAATATTCACGCATTACATCAGGCAAATAATGTAAAGTAGCAATAATTTCCCTAATTTGATGTTTTTTTAATAAATTAATAATATGTTCGGCTATTGGGCGATTTAAAATTGGTACCATTGGTTTTGGAAGATCGCAGGTCAGTGGTCTGAGTCGTGTTCCGGAACCTCCTGCCATTAATACTGCACGCATAATTCCTCCTTTGTTATTGATTTTGTCTTGCTATATATCATTCATTCATACTAATTGACACTCCTTTGATCTGATTGTGTCAGATAACAAACAATGGGTCAAAACTAATTATTTCCTCTACAGGTATTGTTTGAAAAATAAACAATACTGTCATTAAAATTTTATTTATTTACTTTGACAAAATTTTTGTTTAAATTTTTTATCTAAAATTTTACTTCAATTTTTTTTTCAAAATCAATCAAACTCCAGGAATAATCATAAATTTTAGACATAGCAATCATTATAAAAATTAAATTTTTCCCTGATTTTTTATGACTTTTCTATTCCTCAATTCCTATTAGGGGAATAGCTGTAGAAAAATTTTGTGAAAATATTATCTAATTTTAATTATGTAATCATTAAGTATATATAGTGTTTTTATTTAAGATGTAAATCTAATTTGAGATTTTTATAATAAAAATAGTTTGTCGGTCGTTCGCCTTACATCCTTGTTTTTGCTACTATTTAATTCTTTTTTTCCTCCTTTAGTATTTCCTCCATACCTTTTTCATAGCAATTGGTCTCCACATCCCAGATAAAAACGCTATAGGTCAAATTAATCTAGAAAATGATTGTTTAGAAAAAATATAAGTTAGGCAATTTTTTCCACCTCGTCTGAAATTTTGTACCTCAGTTTTATATTTTTTTACCGAAAAATTGTGGGTATGCGCCTCCCTTTTTAAGGGGATAATAAAGAAAAATTTTCATGATTAGTCAATCCTATCCGTTTTCAAGGAGAGGTAATTATTAATTATTAATTATTAATTGTTGAAACCCACCTACTTACCTATATTACCTATATTGGTTATAATAATATGATGAATATTAAACCTAAAGTCCAATTAAAATTAATTACATAATTATATTGGGCTACACTTGAAAAATTGACCTTTTAAGAGTTTTGTGCCATGAGTACGTTAATTGGCCTGTTATTACTGGTTGTATATGGAGGTGGAATCTGGAAATTCTGGAATGGGTTTGAACAGACGAACTTTTCCAAGAACTTTCAGAATCGTTTGATATTATCTATATTGTGGCCTGTTTTATTAATTGGTAACAAATCTTACCGTAAGAACTTTACAAAAGCTCTGAAAGGTTCTAGACGATAGAGAAATAAATGTCCAAAAAAAAGTCTGCCTTGTCCTCAGATGGGGACCAATCTTCCTGGTTCGCTCAAAAAAATTTAGATAATTGGCATACTCAAATCATCGCAGTACAGAGTCGCTTTGATCGAGATTACCGAGGAGAGTCTTTTGAGTTACCCTCGGAAATTGAAGCAATGCCAATATTTCATGATTATGCCTCCGGTAATCTCACAGCAAAAATAGTTTCACCTTTTTGGGAAATAGCTAAACCTAAGAAAAATCAAAAATGTTTGGATATTGGTTGTGGAGTGAGTTTTTTAATTTACCCTTGGCGTGATTGGGAAGCTTTTTTTTATGGTCAAGAAATTAGTACCATTGCCAGAGATAATCTTAATCACCGAGGCTCTCAACTAAATTATAAACTATTTAAAGGAGTAGAATTAGGACCTGCTCACCAATTAAATTATCAAGCAAATGAGTTTGACTTAGCGATCGCTACAGGCTTTAGTTGTTATTATCCCATAGATTATTGGGAAGAAGTACTTAAGGAAGTAAAACGCATTCTTAAACCTGAAAATAACTTTGTTTTTGATGTGCTTAACCCAGAACAACCATTAGCAGAAAATTGGGCAATTTTAGAAACTTATTTAGGAGCAGAAGTATTTTTGGAACCTTTAGAAAATTGGGAAAAAATGATCGACGCTATGGGCGGAAAAATAGTAAGGCGACAACCTGGAGAATTATTTCAAATGTATAAAATCAAATTTTAATTAGTTAAGAAGTTTGAATGGGAGATTGCTAGTGCAGGATGGCAGAAATAAGTGACCAGTAGAAGCAATGCCTTCTTCCTGAGATAGAATACTCAGAAGTGTGATCGCGATCGTAAAATAAATGGTCAATAGCCAAGCTAAAAATGATCGGCATTGAGTTGGATCCTTGAGTCAGTATGACCATGAATCTGAATCTGGTTAATCATCCTCTGAAAACCCCTGAAATTTCCAGATAAAAGGTCTGGCTAGAGTACAGTTGAAATAGTCAATAAAATTCAGTATCTTCTGCTTGAGGTCTGAGGTGGAAGAGAAACTGCTACGCCGGAGTAAACGCCTGGCCAAAATAGAGAACCAACACTCAATTTGATTCAGCCAAGAAGTATGTTTAGGGATATAAACAAAGCGAATCCGGTGAGACTCGTCAGACAAAAAAGCAGCACGAGTTACCATAGACTGGAGAATACCTGATTTCTGTTTCACCCCCAAATCAGTCTGAATACCACAACCTTGAGCCACAAGACGGACTAATGATTCAGATTTATGAGTATTGAGTTGATCTACAAGAAAAATCCATCCTCCATCAGAATCAGTATCGATAGTCTGTTCAATGTGTTGCAGAAAATCAACTTCTGTGGGGGTGGCCTTAATTGAAGGGGTAATGATTTGTCCTTTGGCAATATGGCAGTTGGCCAGTAGACATTGAGTGCCATGGCGAATGTACTCAAACTCATTGCGTTCGACTCGTCCTGGCTCTATTGGTTGAGTGGGGCAAATTCTCTCATTAGCTTGGATACTCGTCATTTCATCGGTACTAATCAGATGAATTCCTTTTTCGAGTAATATCATGTCCGGTAGCATCGGTCTTGTATAGCAAAGGTAAGGAAGAAGGAAGAAGGAAGAAGGAAGAAGAAAGAGGGAAGAGGAAAGAAGGCTACCCTCGCAAGAAAAAAACCATCATTTCCTGTAGATATTCACCCTTGGGTTTACACAAACGATATAAACGGACATGATATAATTCTTGGGCCGACAGATATAACTGACAGATAGATTTAACCAGGTCGCGAAAAGCTACTGGGTCAGAGGGATTAGAGTTTAACCAGTAACGATGACGATGAGGTTGTAGAGTCGCTTCCTTTTAAAAAACGCCCCACACTGCGGGGTGAAATCTTCTCCACAATCCTTCTATCTATGGCTTCTTCTGCTAGCTCCCTTGGAGTCCAATGACTCACTGGTCTTTGAGATTGTTTTGGGTCTTCACAGGCCATTGCTACGATTTGGACTACTTGTTCCACGGAGAAAAATTTGGTTGTTCCTGGTCGGGGAGCATCACTGAGAATCTCTTCTATCAGTTTCCTTAACTTCTTGTCGCTCACCTGTTGAGTTTCAGCAATTGCAAGTTGTTCAGAAGCCTCCAACCACCTTTTTCGCCACTGCCTCACTTGCCTTCGATGTAGTTGTAGTTGTTCACTGATCGCTGTATTGTTGGTTCCAGAGGCAGCAGCTAGGATGAGTTTTACCCTTCTGACCAGGCCATAGGAATTGGTGGTCTGAAGGGTAAAACTTGCAGTAGGCTTTTCTGTCTTGGCGACAGGATTATGGATTGAGCTTTGGGGATAGGCATTCATTCATGGGGTTGACTGGGCTTATTGATTGGGCTTCCACAAATTCTAGTTTACTTCATAAATCACTTTTTTTTAGTGGTCACTTTTTGGGGCTGGCCTCTCCGATGCGATCGCACCTCTGAGTATTCTATCTCAGGAAGAGGGCATTGCTCCTACTGGTCACTTATTTCTGCCATCCTGCACTAGTT
>NZ_RCBY01000193.1 GCF_003838195.1 Okeania hirsuta | reverse complement strand
GGTTGTTGACTTTTGTGCCATCACTTGTGGCAATGAGACTACTAATACCAACATCTACACCAACTTGTTTATTGAGTGGTTTGAGTTTGAAATCTCTGTTGTCGTTAAATCTCAAAGACACCGACCATCTATTGGATGGGTCAAGCATAACTGTTATTGTAGTGGGGCTACATCCTGGTGGTAATTGCCTACTCCATCTGATCGGTAATGGGGAAGCACATTTAGCTAGATATACTTGGCCATCTTTCCATTTGAATGCAGACTTGGTAAATTCAGCACTACCACCATTGCGTTTTTTCTTAAAGTTAGGATATTTGGCCCGGAGTGAGAAAAAGTTAGTAAAAGCTGTTTGTAAATGTCTCAGACTTTGTTGCAATGGTACGCTGCTTACTTGGCTTAGGAATTCTAAGTCCTCCTGCTTTTTCCATTTGGTAAGCATGGCCGAAGTTTGCTTGTATCCTACACGATCCTGTTTCTCGTACCAAGCTTGAGTTCTAATCGCCAAGGCTTTGTTGTAGATTAGTCGCACACAGCCTAAAGTTCTCCGCAACAAGTTTTCCTGTTCTGGAGTTGGATAGAACCTAAATTTGTATGCTTTTTCAACCATCTACTGCTAGCTAATTAACTTTTCACAGTTTTAATACCAATTTCATAAAGTCAGACTACAGATAACTTGACATCTTGGATTTCAAGCTTGATAGATATTTTAACAAGTGTTGCTTAAGTTTATGAAATTGGTATAACACATTGTTTGTGAAAGATCGATATTGATTGCGATTCATCCCGACGCTCCCGTAACCGGAGAGCGCGGGTCTTCTCGCAACACTTTGATAAATTCCATAAGCAACGTCTAACTCGTCGTCAAACATTTGTCGGGACAGTTATCTTTTTTGAGATATTGCCACTCCAATCCAATTGAGTCGATCTTAGAACAATATTTAGGCAGAAATAAAGATGTATAAACCTAATATTCCCACTTTCACCATAACTTTTGAACTTCCTGACATTTGTGTATAAGGCCATTATCCTGTACTATGACTCTCATACGTCCTAATTTTTCTCCTTCTTGAGCTTCTCCCTCCATCATCTGGATGTAAGATTTACGATTCACCACCGATAACGCTCACCATAAACAAAGCTGATTAGAGGTTTAAACAGCGCGATAATGCTTAATCTAGGACATCGATGCTTTGTCTGTTCAAAAGATTTTTGTTCACCTCAATTAGTAATATTAGCACTAGAGAATCAGCATCAGGGTTTTACACAAAATTTAACACGATCTAATCTTATCATACAAGATCCATTATCTTATACAATTTTACTTTAAATAAGTCACAAATAGAGGCTTTATGTGTGACAGCCATTTAGTGAAATTGTATTAGATTTAGACACATATATATCAATGATATTCACAAAAACTAATTTACCAAGACAAGTTGCTATCTATATACTTGTAATTACTGGTTCACTGATTCTTTATGGTTATTCTTTTAACTCTTCCCAAAATGTAGCACTTGACGTTCCATATGTTCAAGCTTTCATCGATCCTCAAATTTATAGTAAAGATTTTTATGTTCAAGAATTCTTAAACTTTACACCAAGATACTACCATCAAAAATTAATATCTTTAACAGCTAGCTTAGGTTTAGGTTTATCCTTGACCTACTTACTTTACTATATAATGGCTTTTTCCTCCCTTGTAACAGGCTTGTATCTTATAGGGAAAAAGTTTGGTCATTCTATTTTATCAGGAGCACTACTGGCTTTTTTGGTTTTAAATACACATAACTTAGAAGCAACAGTTGGATATACAAGCATTTTTAGAACTGAACCAACTCCTAGTATTTTCGCAATGGGATTGGCAATTTGGGGAATTTATTATTGCTTTTGTAATAACTGGTTTAGAGGGTACTTATTTTTTGGATTGGCCTGTCTCTTACAATTTTTAGTTGGTTTTTTACCAGGGTGTTTGTTTATTCCTATATTATTGAGATATGCACATAAAAATCATTCTCTGAAAACTTTAATAATTTCTTTAGTAATATTTGTAGGCTTTGCTTGTTTAGTTTATGTTCCCATGAAGTTAACAGGAGCAACTAATAGTGAGATTCTAAGTGACTCAGAATTTATTTATTGGTATGGTTATATTCGCCATCCTCACCACATAATTCCTTCTCGGTTTTCGATTCAAGAATGGAAGAGTTTTATTTTTTATCTTACTGGTACTTTTTTATTAATTAAAACTTCAGATTTATTAAGTTCTGATGATAAAAAAAATCTTTGTATCATTATATATTTTACTTTGTTGGCACTTGCTGTTAATTATGTTTTTGTTGAAGTTTATCCCTTATCTTTATTTGCAAAATTGCAATTAGCTAGAACAACTCCTTTTGCAAAAATTGTCACACTTATCGTTATCAGTGTTGCAGTTACTCAATACTATCAAAAAGGGAATCTAGCAATTTGTTTACTGCTTCTTTTTCTTCCGACTATTCCGACTACCAATAATAACGGAATGCTATTTTTTTCAGTAGTTTTAATAATTGTAATTTTGCAAACTTTTGATTTGTTAAAATTAACAAGAACCAGATTATTTACCTCTCTAGCAATTATTGGCTTATTAAGTTGGATTATTTTCAATGCTCCTTCAACATCAATTTCAACAATATTGGAAATTATTTGTCTACAATTACTTTCTTTAGGAATTTTATCAATTCCTTTTTTATTACAAGAAAAGCAATTACTACTAAAAAAACTTAATGTAAGGATTAATGCAACTATTTATACTTCAGCGATATTTTCTCTGATCTATTTTTATTTAGGTTTTTTCCAACTCTTACATAAAAGATTACCCCAAATTAATTATTCTCAGATCCCAAGCCACCGTCTCGCATTGAATTTTAGAAATCTTACTACCAAAGATTCCTTAATTAGGAACGATCAATTACATTTACCGCCAACATTGCTTCATCTAGCCAAAGTGGACGGTTGAAAATGAACTGATAAATTCTTAGGGTAGCTCCAATTAATAAAATTACTGCTGTAGTCAAATTGATATGGTGAAGAGATTTAAGTGAAATAGTCCTTGTCATGTTGTTAAGAGTAAAATAGACTTCCTGGAAAAATAAATTTTATAAGGATCTACTAATAGATTGATAGTAAATACCACTGTTAATTGAGAAATAACAACTACACCGAATATTTTTAGAAAATGAGCATAATCTTTCATCCATCCATTACCTTAAAATTATGAATAAAATAATAACTTTTTGTCGCTCATTTTCATTATTAATTCTCTTAATTTTTTAATTTATTTCTATCTATATTGATAATACAATCATTATTTAAGTTTTGAAAATTAGAGTTAGAATCTTTCTTGATTAATACTTGAGATTCATTCTCCACATTTATATGTTTAATTTCTTTAGGGTAATTTTCATTTAATAGAACTAATAAAGGATACTCAAAAGAAGAACTTTTAAAAGTCAAACCTATATTTTTACATTGATTTGATTCTACTCTCACAACTTCATCTAAATAAAATTGTTGATATGTTGGTTGAGTTTGAAAATACTGTTCTACTCTTGAATTTTGAAAAATATTGTTCTCCCCAATTAATGGTCTTACTGAATTAAAGAAAACCCATTTGTAAGAAAGACATAAAACAAGTATTGCCAAGAAATAGCTTACTTGTTTCGGTAAAGATTTAGAAAATACAACAGCTACAAAAGGAGAAAATAATATAAATAGAGGTAAATGTAATCGACAACGATAAGGAGACCATGTTAAAAGACTTGCAAATAAAACAAAACCTAAAACTAGAACTATCCCATATTTAATTAAAAGTTTATTTGTCCATATTTTTTGATTAATAGTTAAGACAACAAATGACCCTATTATTAATAATAAATGCAAAGGATTACCTGCAACATCTTCATTAGTAGATAAGCCAGGAACATAAAATTTTCTGGCTTTAGGGCTAATTAAAGCTGGATCGGATAAGTCTATTCCTAATACTCCGTGAATAATTTCTAATACTTTATTAGTTAAACCCGTAGTAGGAGAAATAATTTTTTCTAATTGTAGATTCCTGACAATATCAGCATGCAATGATAAATTTTTTAAGATTCCTGAAATAGAAATCAATACACCGAATTCTTTATTTCTTTCTCCCGTCGCCGCCAACCCTAATACCGAGTCAAAAAGAGCATAATTTCTTAAATAATGTCCTAAATTAATGGCTAATACTATTAATAAAATAATAACTATAGGTTTAATAGCTTGCCACTTTAAATTCTTAATTCCCCACAACAATAACCAAATACAAAATGGGAAAGCATAAATATAAGCCGTACCTTTTGTTAAAATAGCTAAACCTAAACTAAACCCTAAAAACAAAATATTACTTTTAGATATACCGTTTTCTAAGGTTGTAAATGTAAAATAAACAAAACAAATTAACCAAAAAGTAACTACAAGATCGTTATTAGTACCAGAAGCTTGTAGAATTCCCATAGGAATAGTTACAGCAAAAACACTAGCCAGAATTTGATCGCGAATATTACCACCTAACTGTTTAGCAAGAATAGAAACACCCAAGACACTCATTACCATGCTACCCCACTGGATCGTATTCACAAAGCGATCGCTTTTGTTGAGAATTTGAAAGTGAGCCATGGCAAATTCTGACCAAGGATTTTGATACAGATGAAATAAATTATAGGTAGGATAATGAGCGACAGTATGGTTTTGAATCCAATAATATATACGAGGTAAATGATACTGCTCTATAAAACTGATACAAAGCGTCACATAAGGTGACAATCTGATGTTTACTTCCTGCTTCCACTGAGGCCGTCGGCGGTTACTCATCCACAGGCATTCACGGTCGAACCGACCGCATCTCTCAAATTTATACTGGCGTTTAAATCTCTGTCTATTGACAAGCCACATGACTGGCAGTCATAAGTCCTTACATTTAATGGCATATCCTGAACATGACCACAGTTAGAACAAGTCTTTGATGATGGAAAAAACCTATCAACTATTGCTAACTCAGAACCGTACCACTGTGTTTTATATTCTAGTTGACGCCTGAATTCATAAAAGCCTTGGTCTGCTATTGACTTAGCCAGTTTACGGTTAGCTAACATTCCACTAACGTTTAAATCTTCTATGACAACAGTGCCGTGGTTTTTGGCTAGGTAAGTTGTCAATTTATGAAGTGTGTCTTTACGGATGTTAGCTACTTTTGCGTGTAGCTTGGCAATTTTGAGTTGTGAAGAACGCCAATTAGCTGAACCAATTTCTTTATTCCGGTTTAGATATTGTAGTTGAGAAAGCTTGGCTTCAAACTGGCGATATGACTTGACGCTGTCAAAAACTTTTCCATCACTTAAAGTTGCTAATGTTTTAATGCCTAAATCTACACCTATAACTTCAGTAGTTTTTGGTGTTGGATATTGAGTAAATTCATAACTCAAACTTAAATACCAATCACCTGCGTGTCTACTAATAGTTATTTTTTTAGTTGTTGCTTCAATCGGTTCATAAGTTTTTACCCATCCAATAAAAGGTAATTTGTGACTCCATCCGTTTAGTTCTATTGGTTTTCCACAATTATCAATTGTAAATGAATCAGACCTACCTTTCTTCTTAAACTTTGGGTATTTTCCTAATCCTTTAAAAAACCTTTTGAACGCTTCACCTAAGTTGATGAAAGCATACTGGTAAACTTTAGATGACAAGTTTTTCATCCAAGGATATAAAGGCTTTGTGTGGTTAGTAAAAACCTCTCTTAGCCTACGAATATTTGGCTTGTAACCATCTTTATATGCAGCATTCCATAAACTTAAACCCCAGTTATAACACCATCTTGAATAACCTGTGTGTTGAGCCAAGAGAGTTTTCTGCTGATTATTTAGTTTGAGCTTTGTACGAATTGACTTGTACATATTTCTAGCTATTTTTTGAGTTGACGACTGTATTTTTTCAACTCAGAGATAACTAGCTGATTATACTGTATTATAACGTAAATTGTCAACTAAGTCAAAACTCCATTGAATCGGAGTGATTTGGTGCAGCGATTATTGCATTTATACCAATTAAGAACACAATAATTGTTATACAGGTAAGCAAAAGTATTAACATTGGTGATAATCCCAGTAAACTTTTGCTCCATGTTTTGAGATTATTTATATGTTCTTTTAAGGAAGATTTTGTTAGTAAAAATACATATAAAAAATTTATTAATAACCAAGCTGCTATTACCCAAAAAATACTGAAATAAACCAAATAGACTAAGTAATTCAGTTATTTTTGTTAAAATTATTCCCTATAAAACAATTGCTTTAAAGAAACAATCACGCCAATCATTTTTTTGAGTTAATAATTGAGCAAAAATTAAAACCAAAGATAATATAGGAAGAATGATCATTTTTAAGATTTCAATATTGAAGAAGGCAGAATACAGAAGGCAGAAGGGAAAATTGTTTGAGGTGATAATTCCCATAAAATTTTAAGCACCCCCGTTGATGGTGGGGTATTAAACCCATAAGATATAAAGATAAATATTTTTGAAAAAATCCATCTATTTTTTACCAAGAAAAGCTAATCAAAATTAGAATTTTCAGGCTTATTTTCTAATGAGTTAGCCAAAAAGTTACGACGTAATTTTAATTGAATATCTTCTAAAAGCTTACGATTAACTGACATCAAATCAGCAATTAGACCAAAAATAAATAGCTGAAATCCTATTAAAATTAAAATTGCAGCTAAGACTAAACTAGGAACATGAGACCTCGTAGTACCACTCCAGTATAGAATTAACCAACGTACACATAATATGAAACCAAAACTAAAGGGAATAGTCCCTAAAATTGTGAAAAACTTTAGGGGTTTATAAGTCATAAAAATCCGCACGATCGTAAAAATCGATCTTTGGATATAAGCTGGAATGCTTTTAACTAATCTAGATGGTCGTAAATAACCATTAGTTCTAATGGGGACAGAAATAATTGTCATTCCTTTTTGCCCAGCTTGGATAATAGTTTCTAGTGTGTAAGTATATTCATTAAAAACATTTAATTGTAGTGCTGCATTACGACTAATAGCACGAAAACCACTAGGAGCATCAGCAATATTTGTTTCACTAGCAATACGGACAACTAAACTACCTATTTTTTGTAAAAATTTCTTGATTGGTGAAAAATGTTTAATCTCTTGAATTGGTCTAGCACCAATTACTATTTCTGCTCTGCCATCTAAAATTGGTTCAATTAGTTTAGGTATATCTGCTGCACAATATTGATTATCAGCATCCGTATTAACAATAATATCAGCTCCATTTTGTAAACAAGCTTCTATTCCTGCCATAAAACCTTTTGCTAATCCTTGATTATATTCAAAATTAACAATATGATCGACTCCTGCTGCTTTGGCAACTTCTAAGGTCTTGTCAATACTACCATCATTAATGATCAACCATTCTACCTTATCTATACCAGGAAGTTGTCGAGGTAATTCAGTTAGAGTCATCCCTAAAGTAGCTTCTTCGTTATAACAGGGGATTTGTATAATTAGTTTAGTCATTAATCTTTGTTCCTTTTGTTTATTTTGGGTAACTGGCAACGTTTGTGGTTGTCAGAGATTCTAAGCCTGATTTTGATTCTCTAATTTTTACCAAAAAATTGTGGTTTAAAGTCTCCCCCTTTTAAGAGGATAATAAATAAAAATTTTCATGATTAGTCAATCATCTTCTTTTCAAGGAGAGGTAATTATTAATTACAGGACTTACACAGAGACTCTATATATATTATATATATAGCGAGGGCAAATACCATAAATAACCTACAGATGGTGGTTTAAAAGTAAATTTGCGTAAGTCCTGAATTATTAATTGTTGAAAATCAAGCCCTTTTCAAACGATATAACTTATTATCAAAAACAGATTCTAGCTCCCCTCCTTGTTCCTGTTCAACAAATGATTTGAACTGCTTATCTGGAAGGTATATGAACACTTCTTCATACTTTTGCGCTAGCTCCGGTATATTAAAATAACTTGAAAATTCACTTGCCTCAACATCATTTATCACTTGGAAGTCAACATCTTTATTGACCAAATGACTCAAACCTAAAACAAAACTGTGCGTAGCTTCACTCATAACAACCGGACGATTTGCAACATTAATCAGTGGAGCCATCTTTAAATTTAATGCATTTGCTGTTCTGCCTTGTTCTAGGTAATCCCAACCTGGTGTTTTGGCGATCGTGATGGCTGATATAACTCCAACGAAAACCATTGTTAGATATGCAAATCTCCAAAATACTTTTTCCCAAGCGTAGAATGAAAAGATAATACATTTAGTCAGGAAATAGGCGACAGAAATTTGCACGAATAATAGAGAAGGAAGTAGATATCTAGATTGCAAAGAGCGTCCGCCACCCAAAATTAGATCGGCAGTTACCAGAACTAGAGGTGTCAATACAATTGAGATCACTACTAATGACCAAACTCTCCTGGGTGTAAATCGAATCAGAAAGTATAAAGATATAACAACAAGACCAAAGATTAAATAACTAGAATAAGGCTCTATTCTAGGAACGGAATTATTCCAATTTAAAAAGCAACTACCTAAGCTATTGAGCAAACCTCTGATCAAAATAGAAATATTGGAGTTTCGACTACTTACCCATTGTGTCTTTTCTTGAATTTCATTGATACTTGTCAAGATCACAATTATCCAAGGGAGAAATGCTACGAAAGCAACTGACATACTGACAAGAAAAGGAACTAAGTAAGAACGAATTTGCTTGAGGCCAAGCGAAAGTATATACAAGCAGTAACCAAAAGCAACAAATACAAAAAACAGGTGTGAATAGAAACCGAAGATGAAAGTCAGCGTGCAAATTACCCAACTTAGTTTATCATTTTTCCTCATAGCACGTAGAAGTGCTATGGTACAGATTAAAGTAGCAAGTCCAAAAAGACTATACTGACGGGCTCCCTGAGATAGTAGAATTTGATAAGGTGATACACTAATTAGTCCAACTGCAATCCACCCTACCGATCGCGAACCGAAAAGCTCATAGCAAAGCCAATAAACAGCAGGCAAACAAGTAAATCCTAATATTACAGATAAAACTCTGGCAGCAAAAGGGTCTTTAAAAATTGAAATTACAAAACGACATAAGACGTAGTAGAGAGGAGTATGTTCTGAATTACCCGCTAATGCAGACATAGTATCTGGTAAACCTTTAGCGGATGTTGGAACTTGATAAGTGAGGATTTTCTCTGCACTAATAATTTCCCCATTAAAAACTTCTTCAACAATTTGAGTTCTGGTATAACCTGCTATTCGATAAAAGCCTCTAACTTCATCAGCATTATAAGGCTTTTGATCTAAGTTGGCGAAAGATAAAAAGATGCGCAATAGCAGTATCACAACGATCAAAACTTTCCAACTGTTCGGTATAGAGGGTTCAGTTTGCTGATACTGATGAACTTCACGTCTAAAGAGCGATAGAATAAGATTTTTGTTTTGCTTTCCTGTTTCCATATCAGGTGTTCCCTTTCCCAAAATTAAGATATATAGTTTAAATGCTGAACCGATACTATTTTGCTAACAATTGTTAACAATGCACAGTAAGATTAACTTACTTAGGGGGTATCTCCCAATGTGGTAGAAAATTTCTCTACCACGCTTTTGATCAAGATTCCACGCGCTCCGTTTAAGTTGCGAACAAGGCGAAAACCATCATTACCAGTCACAACTTTTTTGCCGCCTAAATTGTTGAGGATTTCACCACTCCAGCTAACGGTTTTGCTAGTGTAGGCTTCACTTACATCTACAACTACTTTGTTGTATTCAACAGCTTTATGCTTTAAGAAAAGCTCAAACCTATAGTGTCCCCAGTTCAACATTTGTCTCACTGATTTACTTGTGAGCTTTCTGCTAGTATAAATTGTCATCTGAGAAACTTCAAAAGTTGGAAGCAGAATTACATCAAAGTTTTGAACCAAAAATAAAGCTGTTTTGTGGTGCAACTCATCTATCAAGTTTCTAATTTTTGACCGTTATACCTTACCTCGGCGATTGAGTTTTCTTGACGTTAGGTAGATAACGATCCCTACTACAATGACGACGACTAACAAGACTAAAACTCTTTTCAATAAACCTTGATAGACATATAAAGCTAACCGAATATTGCTGAGAAAATTTGGTTCTGCCATTGACTCAGAATTTTGAATAGCTAAAGTTTCCTTGGTCTTTCCATTATCTGTTGTTAACTTGAATATTTCCAAACTGGCTGAACCAAAGCTGTAGATAGTCCTATCATTAACATAGTTTGGTGAAAAAACAATTGGCTTTCCTGATGAAGGCACATTGCCTATTCTTGATACGGGTAATGAACCATCTGCAATTTGTTTGAATGATTGCCCTCCATCTTCACTTTTGTATAACCCAAGACCTAGCACACCCAACACAAGTGTTTGATCGTTTTCATAGTTTGGTGAAATAGCAATAGCTTCCAACTCAGGCGAGTCAGTACCTAATCCAGGTATAGTTAGCCGCTGGTTCCAAGTTTTTCCTCCATTCCGTGATTCAAAAAGACCTCGACTCCTGGTACTAACAAATAAAGTTTGATCCCGTGCAAAGTCTGGAGAAATAACTATCTGCATTTTTATTGCTTTCTCTAAATCTGTATTTTCACTTATTGCTTCCCAGTTTTTCCCACCGTCCGTACTCTTGTAGATTCCCTTTTCTCCAGTTACATAGAGAGTATTATCGCTAGCAAAATTAGGGGATATGGCAATAGACGGACCATTGTTGCCTTGAAGAGATGGAACCTGACCAACTTTTGAGAAGTCTTTACCTCCATTTTGAGAGCGATAGACATTACCCTTCTGAGCTAGGATGTAAACAGTCCTATCGTTTGAGAAGTCTGGAGAAACACCTATTGTGAGTCCACGTTCTTCTTTAGGCATAGAAGCAATTGACCAGGAGATACCCCCATCCTGACTTCTTGCTACCTTTGTCCAGAGAAATGATGCCCATAATGTTTGATCTCGATCGTAGTTTGGAGAAAAAGCAACATCAAAGTAGCGACGAGGATCGTAGTTAGGTGGTAGTGATTCCCACTTTCTAGTAAACCAAGGTTCTTGGAGACCTCTTTGAGCGATCTTCCAAGTTTTACCGCCATCGCTACTAATATTAATGTTGCCAACGTAGTCCACAGTCGCCACAGTTGAATTATTAGAAACTGCCATTGCAACAACCGTACTCCTGAGTATGGTTTCTAAGTCTTGCCATTTTTGCCCCTGATCTTCAGACTTGAAGAGACCATCAAAACCTGCTAGGAAACTCACGCTGCCATCGGTCGAGAACTCTAGCTCAGTAAAGCTAGGTTGCTTCATACCCTTAGCTTGAGGATCAATTATGAGTCCCTGAGTTCTTGGCTGCCATTCTTGGCCATCCCAGTAAAATAATCCAGTATTTGCTGTGGAAACAAACAGTTGTGGTGCATTTTGCGACCCTGGAATAATTTTGAGATCTTGAACAAGCTCATTGGCGATCGGAATTGCCTGTTTTGTCCAAGTTTTGCCTTGGTCAGTGGTTTGAAAAATACCCTGGGTTTCCGTCGCCAGCGACATTGAACCTACTGCTCCACCTGGCATAGACTCAATAGCAACAATTGGACTATCTAGTGGTAGGCCAGATGCAGCGCGATCGCTAGCTTGCCAAGTTGCTCCGCTGTCGCGAGAGACCAAGAGTTCGTTTGTATTGGTAGCAATGACTAATTTGCCATCATTAGAAAAACCAAGAGTGTCAATAGGACTTTTACTTTGGAATACCTGTTGCCAACTCTCCCCAGAATTTTGAGTTAAGTAGAGTCGATCAGAGATACTTGCTAGAACAATCTTTGATGAAGTTGGTGAAACGATTATATGGTCTATAGCAAGTTCATCTAAACCTTCACTGGTATTTTGCCAGGTAAGTCCTTTGTCTGATGAGCGGTAGATTCCATCTCCAAGTGTTCCCAGAAATGCCAAACCATCATTTTGCTGACTCAATTCCAGATCTGTGATAAACAAACTAGAATAATCTAAACCCTTAGTAATACGCTGCCATGAAGCGCCTCCATCAGATGAACGATACAGGTTATTTCTAACAACAATTAATACTGTTTGATCTTGTTGATAATTTGGTGATACTTCAACATGTGTGACAACATCATGTGGGCGATGCGCCACTGAGATACCCATATTCACAAGTATTGCCATTAGGAAGGCAACTAATACTAATCTAAAAAATTTCATGATTCGGGAAAGGCTTTGAGTCATAAAAATTATCTGCTCAAAAATACAGTTATTTTTACAAAATTATCTTAACATATTATGGATCATACCATTTCGATCAAAGACTCTTATCTGCTTGCGGAGTGGCAGAAATCAGAAGTAGGGAAGCCTGATAATTCTGCTTATTACAATTCCCTTCTCCGGATATTTACCAAACTTTTTTCCAATTGGTATAACTGATTATTTGCATCCTTATCTGACTATGGACTCTTACCTCCTGAATTCTGTCTTGATCGATAACGACTTTTGCTTTGTTAATTGCTCGAAAATATTATTTGAGTATTTGTTCAATAAAAAAGCTTTGTCAGTGTCCGTATCAAAATCCCAGGCTTGAAGTTTAACTGTTCTTTGGGAAATTTCCTGAACCGAAAAATATTTTTGCCAACCAGAATATAAATAAGTTTAATTATTAAAATATTCTCTGACACTAGGTCTCGGCATCCTTTGATTAATTAACTTAAATATTATTGCGTCACCCAGAAAGTTTTCATAAGTTAAAATTACTCCATCAGCAACTTCGCCTTTTTCTGGTAATATTGCCCAACCATTAGCAATATAAGTCTAATTATCAATTTTATTGGCTGTATTAAAATAACCATAAACCAAATCATATTTTGGCTGTTGTACAATATCTTGAATATTTTTACTCTTGAGTAAACCACATTGCAAAAAACCTAATTTATCTAAAATATTAGCTGTCTTCCTCAAAGTTTCAGGACTTCTTTTCATTACCAAACATTCATTGTTATGGATAACATTTATCATCAATAAATAAGCTTTACTTTGAAGCAATATAACTCGGCGAGCCCTCATCTATATGTCTGTAGTTGTTAGATTGCTAAAGCTGCTGAGAAGGAAAAATTAAGAAAATATTAGAGAAAAAGGTCTTCATCTGAGGGAGAGGTAAAAATAGTCTGGAAGTCCTTTTTGAAAAACACCCAATATAATGTAATGCCAGCTCTTGCAGACATGAGACCCTTGTCGCCTGATGTATTTATCCGAGGTCGAGAGCTTGATACTACTACAGTTTATGGCCTACAAGAATGTTCTAACTTATGTGAAAGCAATTCTGAGTGTATTGGTTTAGACGTACATCAACTTGTACGGAGTTATTTGCTTACTTTTCAGTAGAAGTAAATGAAGGCTATGTTTCTGCATTAAAACCCCAAGGTTACGGTTACTAATCGCAATCTTAGACCCACCTTTTCTTTTGTCACAAGCGATGAATCATAACCGCCGTATCAGCGATTATGAAAAAAAGATATACAAACTGGCGATCGCATTGGGGAGCAATCGCCTTTGCTTTTGCTGGTGATGCCGAGAAACCGATTCGATTGGGGGAGTGTTCGCCTATTTTGCTTATTATAGCGGTTTTCATTAACATAGAATACAGCTATCAAGTTTGTAACTTATCAAACTTCAAACATACTTATATTTTTCTGTAGTCTACCTTTGTGAAAACCGCTATAAGTAAGAGCGATCGCTTATATCCTGGGGCGATCGCTCTT
>NZ_RCBY01000192.1 GCF_003838195.1 Okeania hirsuta | reverse complement strand
GAATCCCCATGTAATTTTCCTCCTGTCTCCTGTCTCCTGTCTCCTGTCTCCTTCTTCAACTGTCTTTTCAAATAAAACAAAGTCGGCGATCGTTAAAGCTATAAAAGGTTGCAACATCATATAACCTTGCCCTGTATCTAATTGATTTCCATACGCTTTAGCTAAGTTATAAATTACTCGTTTTTCAAAATATTCTACGTTCAATATTTGCATTTCAATGATGACGGTAGAACCATTGTATAAAAGTGCTTTTACATCAAAATAACTCTCTTTTATAGTGTTAGTGACTCCAGGGTTATAGGGGTTAATTATTTTGAGATATTGAATAATATTTTGATTGTTATAAACTATGGCATTGAGAAAGCTGATGAGAATGTTTTGACTGTGAATAGAACCAAAGATTTTTTTAAAGGCAAAGTCGGTTTTGGGGCTGATAAATTTCATGGTTATATGTTCTTTTGAACTGGTATGATTTATGGTACACTATTTAATGGTAATTAAGGAGCGTTGGCGGAGCCTAGGGGTCTACCGCTTCTGCCTTCTTCAATCAGTTGAAGAGAGCAGAGAGGTTGGATGAGGGGATTAAATCCTGCCAAATTCCTTAGCAGGATATTGCTAATAATCAATTTATCTGTTATTACTTATTAATTTAAAATAACCTAAATATTATAGGAAATTATTGCTATGAATCAACTCAGCGATGCAGATAAAATTATGCTAGAAAAATTTCGCCAACTCTCATCAAAACAACGCCAAAGCCTTCGGGATTTTCTAGATTTTTTGCTAAGTCAAAATTCTTGGAGTAATTCGGAAAATTCATCGGGCAAAGAAGAGGAAAAACAAGTTTCTTTCTATGAAGCAACTAAAGAAATGGCAGGCGCTCTTGATGGTTTGCCCAGTGACTTGTCAACTAATAAGAAGTATTTGGAAAATATTGGTAAATAATGAGTCAAAAAGTCATTATAGATACAGGTGTTGTCGTAGCTTACTTGAGTAAAAGCGATAAATTTCACGAATGGGCGAAAGTTGAGTTGAGCAAAATTAATCCTCCTTTATTGAGTTGTGAAGCCGTAATTGTTGAGTCTTACTTTTTGCTCAAAGGCACTTATGGAGCTGTGGAATTTATTTTTTCTTTGTTACAGACAAAGCAGATAACAATTCCTTTTTCTTTAACACATGAAATGGTAGAAGTTGAAGCATTAATGAAGCGCTATCAAAATGTACCAATGTCTTTGGCAGATGCTTGTTTGGTGAGAATGAGTGAGTTAATTCCAGAAAGCGTAGTTTTAACGTTGGATAGTGATTTTCGGATTTATCGAAAAAATAGAAATGAAGCTATAGATTTGATTATTCCTGTTGATTTGTGATGGCATAAGTTGATGATAATTAGATAGTCTTTTTCTTTGAGAAATAAGATAATAAAAAAACTGATATTGCTTGTGGTACAATTCTTGGATGCGGGTTACAGAGTTGTTCAATTTAACGACAAAAATATTGGAGGCTAATTAATTGAAAATAGGGGGTGATGAAGTTGAAAATCTATTTTGATGTCTGCTGCTTAAACCGCCCTTTTGATGATTGGACGCAAGAGCGTATTCGCTTTGAAGGAGAAGCAGTTCTCAATATTGCAGCTAGAATTAGCTCTGGAGATTGGCAACTTATTACCAGTGAAGCGATCGCTCTAGAATTAGAAAAAATGACTGATGTGGAAAAGTTAGAAAATATCCAGAAAATCTTACAAATGGCTACAATAAAAGTTACCATTGATAGTATTATTCGGGAGCGGTCGCAAACATTAGAAAAATTAGGATTTGGATTGTATGACTCTTTCCATATTGCCTGTGCTGAAAAAGCAATGGCTGATGTTTTTTTAACGACAGATGACCGCTTGCTGAAAAAGGCAAATAATTATCAGGAATTACTCCAAATAAAATTAAGCAATCCTGTTAATTGGTTAATGAGTATTTTTCAAGAACAAGGTGAGATAGAGAATGAAACCAGTTGAGCTTAGAAGAAAAGGTTATCAAGTTTTGGTGGATAATTTAGGCCAAATTAATACTATTCGTTTTTTACAACAAGTGGGATGGGGGTATGGTGATTACACTAAAGAACGAGAAGAGTTACTTAAGGGAGTAACGCGGGAGGAATTTTTGCAAGACCTTGAGCGGATTAGAAATAGCCAAAAATAACTATTATAATGCTTGGCATAATGATCGCTCAGAAGATTGGTTTAAGGAAGTGGAGGAAGAGTGGGATGTAGCTGCCGCTGGGCTTTGCCAACCCATATTAGAATAAATAATATGAGACAGTCTTTTGCTATTAGGATAGAAGATAATATTTTTGAGTAGATTTATGGGTTGTTATGGGTAATAAGGGTATGAGTGCTGGACAGTTGTTGAAGCAGGCTAATAGGTTGAAGAGAGAGGGGCGGTTGGATGAGGCGATCGCTCTTTATCATCAGGCTATTAAAATTAATCCTAATTTTGCTTGGGCTTATAATAATTTGGGGGATGCTCTTGTAAAACAGGGGAACCTAGAAGGGGCTGTTGTTGAATATAGAAAGGCGATTGAAACTAATCCTAATTCTGCTTGGTTTTATATAAATTTAGGTCGTTTATTTATTCAGCAAGGTGGTTTTGAAGAGGCTATTAATTATTTTAAGCAAGCGGTTCTGAGCAAGAATAATTTGTTATGTGAATTGAATGGTAAGCACGAAGGATGCGCTTCAAATCTCTCTGCACCAACTATAAATGGTGAGCTTTTCCCAGAGAATTTACACTTTCCAGAGGAAACAAACTCTCAATGGCAGTTTGGTGACTTGGATAACCTGGCAAAGCTAACTCCTGAAACATTAAGTAACCAGCCGGAAAGAGCTAAAGTTGCCGTTTTTGTGGCGATCGCTCACCTTTACCAAGGCGATATTCAGGCAGCACAAGATTGCATTGGTCTTGCATTAGATTGGGGTTTGAGCGAACAGAGTATCAGTCAAATGATTGTTTCTGGCTTACATAAGTGGTTTGGTTGTTCTGCCACATTTACTGGTGTTCGTAACTCTTGGTACATTGGCGACTGGGAAGCTCTAGTTCAGTTGGACAAGGCAGATTTGTTTCAGCGTCCCGAACGTGCTAAACTAGCTCTGTTAGTTGCTACAGGTTATCAACAACTGGGGAATATAAATGCTTTACGACGCTGTACAGATTTAGCCCTAGAATGGGGTTGCAGCCATAACCTAGTTTATCGAGTTTTGACTTCTGGCATATATAATCTCCTTGGACGAGGGGCTGCAGTTGCCCGTCGGTACAAGCTGTCTTTAAAGTATTTTAAATTGGCTTTTGCGGTTATGGAAATTGCAAATAATCCCCAGAGAACTTTGCTGAAGTCACGAGTCAAGAAGCAAATTGGACAAATATCTTCTCTTAATACTCAAAGGGTTATCAATTTAGTGTTAAACTCAGATAAATGAGAATGTCTATTTAGTAAGGCGAAAGAGTCGGTCTACTACTTCGCGACTTTCAGAGGCGATCGTGGGTAGGATTTTGTGGATACAGTTCCTGGAGATGATTAAGTGCTTGATCGGCACGCAGGATTTCTTTTTCCATTTCTGATAATCGCTGATTTTCCCGTTCGAGTTCTCGGATGCGTTTTCGTAGCTCAGGGATTTCGGCTTGTTTTTCTTTGGCAGTCTGAAGTTGTTCTCGTAGGGTTGAAACGCGGGCAATGTTTTCTTGGGCGATTAAATACCATCCTTTGAACTCATCCATTGCTTGGCGGCATTCTTTGACGACAGCCATGAGGCGGGCGCGATCAAAGTCTGCGCCTCGACATTCTTTGAGTGCGTCGTAGAGTTTGAGTACATATTTATTTTGTACTTGATATTCTTCATGTACTGAGCGATTTAAATTAGGTTTGATAATGTCTTTCAAAACTTCGTCTACATTGCCAGTGAAATATTCGTCTAAACCTGTATATTTCAAAAGTTCCTGAGCTAATTTACTAGGCTGGGTGAACCAATCTTCGTAGTGGACAATGAAACAATCAGCAGCAGTGTGATGCAGTGCGTCAATAGTGCGAGTTAACCAGACTAACTCAGATATGTATGTAGGATGATTATATTGTCTTAAAAAAGAAGTAACTACAGCCTTTGGATTGCGTACAGCCAATACAAAAACAGGAATAATGCGTAAAGAAATGAACAAACTAAACCATAGAGGAAGAAATGAATTAACTCGTGGATCTTTGAATCCCCATATAGTGTTATCTAAATTAATGCGTTGGGTAAGAATATGTTCTAATTTTAACTTAGCTTTTTTTACTGGATTACTATTCACCCATTTATCAGGTAACGGTAAATGACGATGCCCACCAAGCTCATTAAACAGATTTTTATGTGTTTCAAAGATGTCTAAATCTTCTAACGGTCCTTCAGGGTTACTGATATTTGCCGTAATTAAGTTTTCCGAAATCCTCATACCCATAGACACTAAAACTTGCATCAATAGTGATGTTCCAGACCTGCCAGCACCTAGTACAACAATAACACGCTTTGTTTTTGTTTCTTGCATATTTATTTTAAATGTATGTAAGTTGTTGTTATCAAATTTTTCTAGCAATGGGGATAAAACCTCTTCCAGATAAGTGGCAATGACCTTAGTGCCTTCAGAGTTAGGATGTGCATCCAGGCTATTGGCAAAGAACAAACGCTCCGGTTGTTTTGACAGCACCTCTATCACATCGGTGTTGCTGACATCATGTTCCCTAAACAAAGCTTTCAGCTCCTTCTTGACTTCCACTTCATGCGATAAAACAATATCCATTTCAGGATGTAAACCTGGTCTCGAAGCAGCAAAGCATGCTTCTTTGCTTGGGAAAATTACGAACAATGGCTCAATTCCAGAATTTTCGCAAATATCAATAATTTCAACGAACATTGCCTTTGTCAGCTCGAGTCCAACACGAACTGCCTGAATTTCCGGGTTGATGAGTTCTGCTCGCTGACGTGGCCTAAAAATTTGTGGGATTCCTTCAATCTTAAAAGCAAGAATATCTATATTATCCCTTTGATGGGCAAGTTCAAAAGCCTTTATTTTTGAAATACTTTCTACAGCCATTATTTCCCTAATTTGGTAATTGCGAACGCGATCTTTCCACTTCATTATCAGAGGAACACGATCGAATTCATCGCACCAAAAACGATGGCGGAGAGGTGACTTGCTATTCTTTGTCCACTTGAAAGCATCAACCAGATCGTTACCAAGATAAAAACCAATCAAGCAAATTTTTGTCGAGACAGGCATAAGTTCCTGAACTGCCATAAAATATTGAAATGAACCCCATCCTCCAGCAGCACAGCAAGTTACGCCAAAATTTTGTGAAAGGAGAATAGGCCAGCTTTCTGTCTTGGTCACACCATGTCCATAAGTCCAAGAGTCACCGACAATAAAGATATCAGTACCAGGTCTATCTGGATTTCGGAACCCGGCAGCATCATGCTCCGGAAAAGCGGGATTGCCACGAGTCATCCAGATTTCGTCGTCGCGAAAATACCGATTAATATCGAGATCAGGTACTGCTGCTTTTTCTTTAGACATAATAATCTTATATTCTGACAATACCGAGTTATGCTAGGGGGTAGTTGTTTTCATCAAATTCTTCTAGCAACGGAGACAATACCTCTTCCAGGTGAGTAGCAATGACCTTAGCACCTTCAGAGTTGGGATGTCCATCCAGGCTATTTGGGAAGAAGAAAAGCTCCGGTTGTTTTGACAGCACCTCTATCATATCGGTATTGCAAACATAATGTTCGTTAAAAAAAGCTTTCAGCTCCTTCTTGACTTTTACTTCATGTGAGAGCACGGTGTCTACTTCGTGATGTAAACCAGGATTCGCAGCAGCAAAAGATGCTTCTTTGCTAGGAAAAATAACGAAAAATGGTTCGATGCCATAATTGTCACAAATATCAATAATTTCACTGAACATTGATTGAGTAATATCGAGTCCTATGCGAATTCCTGGAATCGATAAGTCAGTAGTATCTGCACGCAACCGGGGCTTGAAAATATGTTGAAATCCTTTGATTGTAACAGCAACTAGGTCAATGTTATCGCACTGATGGGCATAAATAAAAGCCTCTGTTTCGGAAATCCCCTTTTCTTCCATGATTTCCTGTATTTGCCTTCTGCGAACTCGGTTATTCCATTTCGTTATAGGATCACTTTTCTGATCGAATTCATCGCACCAAAAATGATTGCGTAGAGATGACTGGGTGTTTTTTGTCCACCCGAAAGCATCAACCAGGTCATTACCAATATAAAAACCAACCAAGCAAACCTTTGTTGCGACGGGCATCAGTTCTTTAACAGCCAGAAGGTATTGGAATGGACCCCAGCCCCCGGCAGCAGCACAATTAATGCCAAAATTTTGTGATAGCAGGATTGGCCAACTTTTTTCTTTGAGGAGTGCCCCACCCGGGCAAGCACCATAAGTCCAGGAATCGCCAACAATAAAAACATCATTGCCGGGATTCTCTGGATTACGAAATCCTTGGTTATCATGCTCCGGAAAAGCTGGGTTGCCACGCATTTTCCAAATGCTATCCCGAAAGTATCTCTGGACTTTGTTCCTATTGTAACTAATTTCTTCTTTCATATCGTAACTAATCCTTTTCAAATTGGTTAGAGAACTTTGAGTCGAGTACCTTTGTATCACCTGTCTTTTCAACCCGATAATTCTCAATGTACAAGACTTCGATATTTGTCCCGCAGAAACAACGCATTGCATCTTCAGGTGTACAGACAATGGGTTCGCCACGCACATTAAAGCTGGTGTTGACTAGTACGGGGCAGCTGGTCAGAGACTCGAAAGCTGACAGAACAGCGTGGAGTCTTGGATTCTGTTCTTTGCTAACTGTTTGAAGTCTAGCAGAATAGTCAACATGCGTGACTGCCGGAATGATTGATCGTTTATGGTAAAGCTTGGCCAACCCCTTTGAAGATTCATCAACCGGGAGTCGATAACGCTCGGCGATCGGTGCAACCAGCAACATATAAGGACTTTCGCGTTCTAGGCTAAACCACTCAGCACTACTTTCAGCTTTTACCACTGGAGCAAAAGGGCGGAAGGACTCTCGGAATTTGACCTTCAGGTTAAGATCGCGCTGGGTAGTTTCCAGCATTGGATTCGCAAGAATCGAACGGGCACCCAAAGCCCGAGGTCCAAACTCCATTCGCCCTTGAAACCATCCGACAGCCTTGCCTTCATAAAGGTCGGTGGCTGCCGTGGTAACAAGCTCGGCCTCACTTTGAAAATGTTGAATGGAAAGATTTGGACGAAAATCGCTCGAATCAATAGCTTGAAGCACCTCTTTATCCTCGAAATCTGGTCCCAGATAAGCGCTGTTCATGGGAATGATGGTTTTGGAGGTTGTCCCGTTGGCTTCTATTTGCTTCAGGTAAGCAAGACAGGCTGCACCGACAGCGCTTCCCGCATCACCTGCTGCTGGCTGAATCCAAATATCGTCAAAGATGCCCGAATGCAGCAATTTGCTATTAGCCACGCAATTGAGAGCTACACCACCTGCAAGGCACAAGCGATCCATCCCTGTCAGTTCCCTAGCTCGGCGAGCAACATCAAGCACTAAGTCTTCTGTCACAGCCTGAATGCTTGCCGCAATATCCATATACTTTTGTGAAAGGCGCTGTGCGGGGCGACGAGGCCGAACACCAAACAAAGCTGCAAATTTTTCTGAAGTCATGCGTTGGCTGTCAACATAACTAAAATACTCCCGGTTCATTTCGAGTAGGGTATTATTTCCACGAACAAGCATGGTCTCCAGAATTAGTTCTTTATAGACTGGAGTGCCATAAGGTGCTAACCCCATTAGCTTGTACTCACCAGAATTCACCTTAAAGCCACAAAAATCTGTGAACGCTGCATAGAGTAGTCCAATTGAGTCAGGAAATCGTAGGTTTTCGTGAAACTCAATAGTATCCCCCCGTCCAGATGCAATAGAGAGAGTCTCCCACTCGCCAACACCATCCATAGTTGCAATGGCAGCTTCGGGAAAAGGCGAGGGAAAGAAGGCAGCAGCAGCATGGCTGGAATGATGAGTAAATTCCAACACTGGAACTAGCTTGGGATTAATACCCAGCTCTATTAGAAAAGTTGCTAAAAGTCGATCTGCTGATTGAGCATATTTTGTGGGTGTACTCCCCAGTACCCCATGCCCTTTTTGTGTGAATGCTTGCTGTCGCTCATACTTCAAGGATGGTTTTTCATAGTAGGCTACCGCATCTATGGTCATAGCACCACCCTGGAGCATACTTAAGCAATAAGTAGCTGCATGGGTAGGAAAAGCAGGATCGTGCTTGCAACGGGTGAAGCGCTCTTCTTGGGCAGCAGCAAGTATATGGCCATCTTTTACAAGTGCAGCAGCCGCATCGTGGTAGAAACAAGAAATACCTAAAATATTCATATATTTAAAATTTGGCGTTGGTGATTTTGGCTATGATTTTCCTGAAATGACGATTGTCTAAATCCTAATTAAAAAGGATTTTATATTTGACAAATTTAGATTTCATAGCTTGATTCACCAACGCCTAAAATTTCTGTGTGTCAATAATGATCTTATCCAACTCCAAATTTTTTATCTCTTGCAAGAGCTTGCTAGTTTTTTCCTTCAATATAGCTACATCTTTTGTTTTGATTGGAATGAGAACTTCTTTTTTACTTGGAAAAAGCTTTTGCAAATCAGGATACTTTGAATGCTGCTTCACGAAATTAAGTATTTTGAGAATTCGTAATAAATACTGATATTTTCTCGTATAAAACAGAATACTGACTTCTGGATTCCAATGATTTGGGATCTTGTCTGAGCTCGCACTTACAATAAAATCGGTATCAAATAGATGTTCTTCTAATTCTTTACGATCTATTTTTGGATAAATTTGATTCATTAACTTTAGTATAATTTGTTTGTAATAGTCAAAACCCCAGTTAAATTTCTTCGCAGTTTCAGTTCTACCTTTGTCATCAATAAGCATTCGATTCCAATAGTCTAGACCAGCATTTTTACTTGCGTCTTCCTCAATTAGTTGTAGCCAATTTTTTTCTCTTGCCAACGCAACGATTGGCAAGTCATTTTTCCGGGCTTTAATCGACACTTGTAAATCACACATAGGAGTTGGACTGAAATCAGAAAAATTCAAATTTATTGAATTACAGTGAAAAGCCAAGGTTCCCGTTCCAGCCAAGGTAACAAAGCGATCCTGCTCAAGACCAGTTCGTGAACCAAAAACTGCTATTCGCTCAAAATACCATTCCAAAGGTTCTCCAAAAATCGAACCATGAACACAAACAGGAACTCTATCGTTATATTTTTTTAGAGTAGTTACCATCTTGTATGAATAATCATCTGGATACAAGAAGTCATCATCTAGTGAAAAGTAATAACCATTTTTTGCCTCTGGTAAAAAAAAGAATTTTCCGGCAGCAGCTAAATCACCATGATTTTTACTCCAGGCATAAGATATGTTATCCTGTTGAACACATTCTGGAACTTCTTCATGCCCGTTCAAATAAACATAAATGCGATCAAACTGTGGTTTTAAACGCTCTAGCACTTGTGGCAATGTATTCAGCCTGCTCGGTATTGTTGCCATTCCAGCTATAATTTTTTCTTTAACTGGTGGTCTCCCAGTTTTTATTGCATTATTTATCAACTTTATGTATTCAAGATTATCATTTATTGTCAATGACCTGCAATCGTCAACGATATTCCCTACTGGGGTAGTTATGTCTTTTTTGACAGAGATAAAATGTTCAAGTAAATCATAAACTGCTATATTTGCAGGTAAATTTTCCACGCTAGGGACTACCATAAGTGCCTTGTTACAAAGAAAGAACAAGCTGTTGAGCAGTCCATGAGATGAGGGACTCAGAATCTTGTGTTGGTCACTGTTTGCTCCATCAGATTTAGAGCCTATGAATCCTACCTGTGCAGAAAAAAGACACTCTAGTAGTTTCGGTAAGACATCGCTCTCAAAGACAGCAGACTCATCCAGAAAGAGGATTTTACCATACCTAGCAGTTTTGGCTATTTTACTCATAGGAGCTTGAGCAGACATAATTTCCGGTGGCAGCAGCCTGATAAACACACGGGGAATAAAAGGCTTAATAACAGACAGAGCTTCCTGGGGTTGAGCCGCAGGCATCAATATCTCTACAGGCTTATGAGTGTTATAACGTACAAAAGACCCTAAAAACTTCTTCACAGGGCGGATATCTTCCCCCGCCCGAACAATTATAGATACTCCATCTGTTGCCCCCTTGCCATTTTTGCTACTGACAGGTTCCACTGCTGAACCTTCAGGACGTAAAGAATACCAGATTAGATACTCCTCAGACAAAAACCCAGCTAGAGGCGAAACCTTCTTAATATATTTCTTAGCCAAAGTCTGTCGCGCCTTTTTAGCCTCCAGTTTCTCAGCACTGACAAAATCGTGATAAATTAGTAACTTAGGCCAATAATAAATTCCTTTGTTGGGAAATTTCTGCAAACAACGGCTAGTTAACTCCACACCTTCGTGACCAAAAAGCAGCGGATCGAACCCCCCAACAGAGACAAACGCTTGTTTTTGAATCACCATATTCCCCTCAGTAATCAATACTGCGGGTAAAGGATAAACCCCCAAATCATAGTGCAAAGGAGGCCGTGCTTTTGGTGGATTAACACTCGGAAGTATTCTACCTCTAATTGCCAAGAAATCATGGTTTTCCATCGCTTCCCGTGCGTTGCTGACATACTCAGAATCCATAGTGGCATCATCATCCAGAAAAATCAAGCGATCGCCTCTAGCAAAATGTGCCCCCACATTGCGCCCTTCAGATGCCAACAAATTTATAGGAGGAGACACCCAAAGCATGGGAAAGTCAGCTAATTGCTGGTGAAGTGCTTCATTGCCACCGTTATCTATGAGAATAACTTCAAACCCCGTATTAGTTTGGTTGAATACTGATTCTAGACATTGCAGCAGCGCCGTACCTGCGTTAAAGCTGACAATAATCACCGAAAAGTGAACCGACTTCTGTGACCTTTTATCCTGCTTAGGAAAACTGTCATAATCAACACTTTGGCGATATACAGCCATCTGTTCGCGAGCTTCATCAAACCCCTCTTGGAGATATAACCTCCGAGCTTCTTCAAAGATTGTAAATACGTTCTGATTTTGTCTCATTACTTCAAAATTCCTGATGGGAAATAACTTTCTATTACCAACGGATACCACGAAAGATTACATCCTTGCGAATGTTATCCTTGTAGCGCTCCACCACCCGGAACATATCTTCCATCACCTCTTCAGTCAGGTAGTGCGGTTCAACACCAATATTCACTAAACCTTGGTAAGTTGGATTGTAGTAATGTTCCTCAGACTCTTTGCGCGGGTTTTCGATACTTTTAATCTCCACATCATAACCCAATTTTGTGCCTACCTTCTTAGTCAACTCAGCCAGTTGATTAACGCTGAAAGTTTCCATGATTTGGTTAAAAATACGAAGCTCGCCAGATTTTGCCAGCGTTATTTCAGACTTGTGTACGCATTGCAGTGTGTCTTTAATATTCAGATAACCCCGAATTTGCCCACCCTTTCCATAAACAGTCAGGGGGTAACCAACAACAGCTTGGGTAATGAAACGGTTGACCACTGTACCAAATACCTCATCATAATTGAAAAGAGTCTTCAGGCGATCGTCAATCACAGACTCCTCGGTTTCTAAACCATAAACCGGACCTTGCATTAGGTCTGTCACCCTTAAGTTCCACATCCTCACCCCAAACCAAAGCAAATCCGTATCCATAATTTTTGTGGTGTGGTAGATAGACGATGCTTGTCTAGGGAAGAGAAATTTGTCTTTGCGTCCCTTATGTTCAATTTCCAGCCAACCTTCCTCAATGTCAATATTAGGAGTTCCATATTCTCCCATCGTTCCCAACTTAATAATGTGGGTACTAGGAGAATAATCACGCACTGCAAACATCAGATTATTTGTAACCAGAAGATTATTTGAGATAGTGGTACTAGCGTAGTTGTAATTAATCAAAGAATAGGGAGCAGATGGCTGCTCTGCATAATGGACAACTGTATCTGGGATACCAGTAAAGTCTTTATTCACTGCCCACTGGTAAGAAACACTACCATCAAAAAATGCACGCATTTGATGTGGGTTAGTCAGATCGCCAATAACCACTTTGATTTCTTTACCAGTTTTTTCATGCCAAATACTGGCTCTCTCCTGTAAGGTAGGCAAGCTATAAAGCATCCCTACATCCAATTCAGTGCAAGCATTGCGCCGGAAATAGTTATCCACTACGGTGACATCATAACCGCGTTGGGAAAAGTACATAGCTGTGGGCCAACCAAGATAGCCATCACCGCCGAGTATCAGAATATGTGCCATGTTGTATTCTAGCCTCCTGTGTATTGTATATTGTTTATTATTCTGAACTAATTGTGTTTTGTCAGATTTTGTGGTAATAAGTCTGCTTCCAGAAGTTGATTCCCAAGCAGAAAATCCGTTAACTCTTTTTGAGATAAGGGCTTTTCATTGTTAGAATTATAGGGCTTTTCAACCGTTAAAGACAGAATATCTGGATAATCATATTCAATCTTGTCAGAAATACTACCAAAAGCAGGTATAACAGCAAAATAGTTTTTCAATTCATACGTTCGTCTAGTTTCTTCACTATTCATCAGTTCTTCATAGAACTTCTCTCCAGGTTTAGCCCCAATGGTTACGATTTCAATAGCATCAGGGCGATAGCCGTAAACCGGAGCCAGTTGCTGAATCATAACCTCAGCCAAATCCAGAATCCTAATTGCTGGCATTTTAGTAACAAAAATTTCTCCCCCCTTGGCAAGGATACTTGAATCAATAACAAGTCGGGTAGCTTCCTTAATGCTCATAATAAAACGAGTCATGTCCGGGTCTGTTAGAGTCACTGGACCACCTCTACGAATCTGTTCGTGAAAAACTGGTATGACAGATCCTCGGGAACCAAGAACATTTCCAAAACGAGTAGAAGCAAAAACTGTCCCACTTCCCTTCAAGGATTCGCTGCTAGCTGCAGTCATCAGCTTTTCCCCCATGAGTTTGGAAGTTCCCATCACATTTGTAGGATTAACAGCTTTATCAGAGCTGGTAAAAATCACCCTTTCTACCTTTGACTCATAAGCAGCTTCAATGACATTTTGAACACCATTAATATTAGTCTGAACAGCTTCAAAAGGGGAACGCTCGCAGAGTACAACGTGCTTAAATGCCGCAGCATGAAAAACAATATGTACACCTTGAAACATTCTAATCAGCTTGTAGCGATCGCGGATGTCTGCTAGAAAGAAAGTAACATTTGTCTGTTGCTGATAGCGCTGCTGTAGAAAAAATAGTTCAGATTCGTTATTGTCTAGTCCAATTAGCTCGCCTACAGCATATTCTTCTGTAAGCTGGCGTACCAGTTCTTTACCTACAGTGCCACAGCATCCTGTCACTAATACAGATTTTTTGTTAAGGTGCGTCATATTGTTCCAGTTGTACTTTCCAATTTTATAAGATGTATACTATCATTTGAATTATTTAAAGATTTATATTGCTTAACTCCTGATATTTCAAATAATATTCTTCCAGCATTTCTTGAGCTTGAGTTAGCTGGAGTAGAAGCAGTTCGTTTTCTTTATGGAGGCTATCGGTTGCTGTTTGTTCTGCTTTCTGTCTGTCCTCCTCTCTTTTTGCCAAAAGGTAATGTCCATCCACCCCATCAAAACCCAAATCTACAGCTTTCTGATAAACCTCAACCGCCTCATCCTTTTCCCCCAACTCCAACAAAATATCCCCCAACTGCTGCCAAACTAAAGCAGATCCAGGATGCAACTCCACCGCCTTCCTCAACTCAACCTCCGCCTCCCGCCAACGTTCCAACCGCATCAACCCATACCCCAACTGATGCCTAACCACAGCAGACTTAGGATTAATCTCCACCACTAACCGATACTCAACAACAGCCTCCTCCCATCTACCCAACTGCCCCAAAGCATAACCCAAATGATGCCTC
>NZ_RCBY01000191.1 GCF_003838195.1 Okeania hirsuta | reverse complement strand
AAATTAAGTGGAAAATTAAATTTTATTTGACTCAATAGCTCTTCAAGGTTAGCATTTTTCCAATCGAATTTGCGGAGGATTTCAATATACTCTTGAAATGCTTCCGAGTCTACTGCCACCATTTCCTGTTCGTCAATATACCACTGAAATTCTGCTTCTGCCAGTTGTCCATCCGCTCCAGCGATCGCCAATAACGCGCAACCACAATTGACTCCTACCTCAAAATCAATTAAAGATTGAGCGGCGATGCCATATTTATGTTGAGCATATTTGCTCAGTGCGACAGTTTTTCCACTGCTCATATTTTCCTCCTTTTATTCTTGGTTTTGAGCAGTTCTAATTTTATATCATTACGTCTTGTTTAGGACAATAAATTTGGGTTGTCATGGAACAGGGAATAGGGAACAGAAAAATGTCCGCCGTTGGTGAAGCGCGTGTATGATATTAATCTTAATTATTTAGGAGTCAGGAGTCAGGAGGAGAGAGAATTACAAAGATGAGCGTAGTTATGACGATTGAAGAATTTTTTTATGTCCAATAAAACGGATTTGATATGATGCACAACCAGATTAACAAAGGCAAAAAAACTTCATAATTCTTTACCGAATAATTAAGGTTTAAAGCCTCTCCTTTAAAGGAGAAAAAAGCGGTCGTTAGCGGAGCTTCCCGAAGGGTGAGATGGCGATCTTCGGAGCGGGTCTGTAAGAACGGGTTTCCTCGCCATATCCAATCGACCAAGAGAAGACAAATTTTTCCTTTGAGTCAATCCTCTTCTTTTTAAGGAGAGGTAATTATTAATTATTAATTATTAATTATTAATTGTTGAAAAACAGCCTCTCAGGAATTTTCATCTCTATATTATTAGACATCTCCAGAAATTAACGAAGTCAGAAGTCAGAAGTCAGAAGTTATTTTTGTAACGAGGATTTGAGCTCCGCTCCAAAAATATTTCGCCTTAAAAGGCGGGGTGGCGCGACCCAATTATTTTGATAAATAAACCTTTTAATTAGAGCAGGCTAAGGATACGAAAAATTCACCCTAAAAAATCCTTTTTCGTGCCTTTTTCGTAAAAATATCTTACCTGTTGCCTGTTGCCTGTTGCCTGTTGCCTACTCCTACAAAAAATCTATATATTTTTCGCAGAGGTCTATTATTGAAGATACTGTAATAGTTGATGATTTGCTCGAAATTATTGCCAATATATTTTCCTTCTTCCTAATTCCTTATTCAGAATTTCTTAGCTGTTTGTGCAACTGGATCAAATTCAAACCTTTCAGAAGATTTTGTTTCACCATAAATATTAAAAGTAAATGTAGGTTCATCTCCGATTACTTCTATATTATGAATAGCATTAGAAGTGAAACTAATTAAGTCTCCTGGTTGTAATATTTTTTCTCCAACTCTTTCAATTTTATATTTATTTTCTGGGTCAGGATTACGTTTCCAAAAAGTATTTTTTTCCTGGCCTTTTAATACTGCTACTATTCCCCAGGTACCATGATTATGAATTGTTGAAATTGTACCTGGCATGAACTTTACTGTTTGTACTGTTAAGGGAAATCCTAACTCATCGTATAATAAAATAACCGAAGTTCCTGTTTTTTCGCAAGGTTCTGGTTCTTGACTTTGCAGCCAGTATGAATTAGTAATAAATTGTCTAACTAAAAGTCGAATTTTCTGTAGAGAACTCGCTTCATCTGTGGCATCTTTTAGAGTATCTTCTAGTTCTGTTAAGAATCTATACAATCGATAATTTTCTCTTAATAATTTCCATTCATTCACAGTTTCACAAGGTTGACATTGACCGTCTTCAGTCAAAAACCAATCTCGGTTTTTCATCTTGTTTCTCCTCTGGTATTGCTGATACTTTAGTTAACTATAAGTTGTGAGAATTTACTAAAAATACTTATATATTATATAGCTACAGTTAATACTAGAATTGTAAGAAAATATGAAATTTTCTCTAGTAAGTTGAATTTTACGTTCGTAGAAGAAAAATTGAGATTTTACTGTGATAGATTTTACAAATTTTCTAAATAAATTGTTTAAATTTATAACTGGCGATCGCGAAGTATTATGTAGATGCACCAGCATATTTCATATCAGTGAGGTACTTCTGTTGCGGGCAAGATGCCCGCACTACAAAGACTTTATCATTAATATTTGTACCTCATATACTTACAATCTGCTGTAAGTAAATGAGGTACTTCTGTTGCGGGCAAGATGCCCGCACTACAAAGACTTTATCATTAATATTTGTACCTCATATACTTACAATCTGCTGTAAGTAAATAAAATTTCAACCCTTGCTAGAAACTTTTGAGTGAGGATAATTTTAATACAGTTCTAATTTACCTATTTCTTGCACTTCTCCAGAAAGAGATTGGCGTACTGATACTGTTAAATTAGCTTTACAATGAGGACAATTTAGTGTTTGACTACTTTCTACCCACTCATAATCATTATCAGTGGGTGGAAGTATAAAAGAAAAAGATAGGGATGGCAGTTTAAATTTCTTCTTGCAGTTTGGGCGTTTTCTAGCAGTATTTTTATTTTTTTGTCGCCATTTTATTTTTTTTTAGTGAGGGAACAAGGAATAGGAAATAAAATAGACTTTTGTGTTTGAGTAGTTAATCTAAAAATAATTTTTTCTGCCTATTTAAGCTGACAATCAAATATATAATTAATTTGGCTTGAATACTTAGAAAATTTTGTTTGAGTAGTTCAATCTAAGCTATTAATTCTATACGTTGTCCTACCGACAGCTTTCCTACCTGACTCCTAATTAACTATCTAATTATACCAATGCTACCAGATTTGATCTTATAGCAGTCGAAGGAAAGGAAGCGGACAGATCGACAACTTAAAACTTAGACAACGTCATTTCAGTTATCAGTTATCAGTTATCAGTACCTCTCGCTGTTTGCGCAGCATGACCTAGGAAAGCAAGAGGCTTGAAATACAGAATTATCTTTTTTTTTATCACCTTAAAAGGGGAGGCTTTAGACCACAATTTTTCGGTAAGATTTTTCTTTCTTCCTTCTTCCTTCTTCCTTCTGCTATGTTGCAGAAAATTTTGACAAAAAATAGTAGGGATATTGTATGCAACATCCCTACTGTAAACTAACTAAAAGTAATAGTTTGAAACCAAGCTAAAAGCTAAAAGCTAATTGCTGATAGCTATATTATTTGAAGATACCGGAAACTGATAATACTTCAGACTCAGGCATCTTGGGGAATAATGGTCCTTTTGCAAAGAGTTGAGGATTAGCTTTAGCAAAAGTGTATGATTGACGAACCTGACTATTTACTGCCACTGTCTTCGCATCGTACATCCGAGTTGCCATTTTAGGATATAAACCAATACCAATAATCAAAACCAAGAAACAAGCAGCGATCGCTACTTCTCGTGGTCTGGCGTCAGTATAGATGGCATTGGCAGGTAAGACACAATTAGTACCGTAACAAACTGCTTCATCTAAAACTTCATTTTCATAAGGAGTATCTTTGAGGATACAAGCAGGTGCTTGACCAGTGCTGTAGAACATTTGACGCAACATGGAAAGCAGATAAATGGGTGTCAAAATCAAACCAACTGCTGCGAGAAAAACTGTTACAGTGCGGAAAGTCGAACTATAAACGTCGCTGCTAGTTACTCCGACAAATACCATCAGTTCGCTAGCAAACCCACTCATTCCAGGAAGTGCTAAGGATGCCATGGCACTAACTGTAAATAGAGCAAATACTTTTGGCATCACTTGACCTAGACCACCCATTTCTTCCAACTTCAGAGTGTGGAGGCGATCGTAAGTTATACCCGCGAGGAAGAATAACACCGCAGCAATTAAACCGTGGGAAATCATCTGTAGTAAAGCACCACTCACACCCAAGTCAGTGAAGGAAGCAATACCTAACAAAACAAACCCCATGTGAGCTACAGATGAATAAGCCAAACGGCGCTTCATATTAGACTGTCCGAAAGAATTCAACCCGCCGTAAACAATATTAACAACACCCAAAATTGCCAGAATAGGAGCAAAGTAAACATGAGCATCAGAGAGCATTTCTAAGTTGAGGCGAATTAATCCATATCCACCCATTTTGAGCAATACACCTGCCAGAACCATTGATACAGGTGAAGAAGCTTCGCCGTGAGCATCAGGTAGCCATGTATGTAGAGGGAAAATGGCCAATTTGACTCCAAAAGCGATTAATAATCCTGCGTAAAGTAGAAGCTCTAAGGTCAGTGGATAATCTTTCAGACCTAGTTCCACCATGTCGAAGGTAATATTGCCGCCACCGTATAGGGCCATTCCTAAGGCTGCCACTAGAATAAATATGGAAGCTGCTGCTGTGTAGAGCAAGAATTTTGTTGCAGCGTAGCGACGCTTTTGGCCACCCCAGATGGAAATGAGCAGGTAGACAGGAACTAGCTCTAGTTCCCACATAATAAACAGTAACATCATGTCTTGGGCTACGAATACTCCTATCTGGGCGGAGTATAGCAGCAGCATTAGAAAGTAAAAAAGACGTGGTTTGTAGTCTACTTGCCACGCCGAGAATATTGAGAGTGTTGTTACCAGGCCAGCTAAAAGTACCAGTGGCATAGATAAACCGTCTACTGATACTGCCCAACTTAGACCTATCTGAGGGAGCCAGGCATATTTTTCTACGAGTTGAAAAGCTGAGTCGCTGGCATTGTAGCTATTCCAGAAGGCGTAGCACATCAGTGCAAAATCTATAATTCCTACACCAAGGGCGTACCATCTCATGGTTTTTCCGTTTTTATCGGGGATGACGGGAATGAGTAGGGCGGCCAGAAGTGGCAGTAGGACGATTGTGGTCAGCCAGGGAAATTGAGTTGCCATAACAGTGAGAACAAATACTTACCTTTGGTCAATTCTATATTACTAAACTTTGTAAACCTTTGTAAATAAATATTGAAAAAAATATTAATATTTATATCTAATCACAACATAAGTTTAACTTATGATTGAAGCAGGAGTCAGGAGTCAGGAGTCAGGAGTCAGGATTTTAGGAGTAGTTAGGAGTCAGGATTTTAGGAGTAGTTAGGAGCAGAAATAAATTAAGGTATAAGAAGGGAAAAAAAAGAAAGTTTTTTGTTTGCGTCAGCACGCGCGGAGTTTGCTCGTGTTATTGAGCGGATATAATATAAAGTTTTGATAGTGATATAGAACACTTATTCAGGTAATACAATCTGAATAATAGACATCTCCAAAAATACAAAATAAAATCAATTACCGTACATAAATTATCAGTTCTTTCCCCCTATCCCCTGTTCCCTGTTCCCTGTTCCCTGTTCCCTGTTCCCTCCTATTAATAATTTTGATGTCAGGATTTTCTACTAAAAAACTACTATCAACCGCATTACTTGTGGATTTTGTGGCGATCGCTGCTGTTATCTTCCGGGCAATACTACTGGATAAAGGACCATATCGATATTTTGATGAGGGGTCTTTGATTAATTGGTTATCGGGTATTCAGTTATTAATTATTGCTGGAATTAACTGGAAAATTTATCGTTTAAGAATTGGCAGAAAAGAGGTATCTCAGTCTGGAAAGAATTATCAAATACTTTGGCAGTTTTTGACTTTTGGTTTTGTGTTTTGCGCTGTGGATGAACTAATTCAAATCCATGAAAGGTTAGATAAATTTATTCATTGGATCTTTCAAATTCAGGAAACTGCTTTGACTGATAGTATTGACGATTTAATTATTGTGATTTACGGGATTATTGGGTTGTTGGTAATTTACTATTTTCGTCAGGAGTTTTATCAATATCGAGAGGCTTTTAGTTATTTTAAGATTGCTTTGATTTTAGCTTGTTGTTCCATTGCACTTGATTTTTTGACTCAAGGTCAAGAAACATCAAATTTGTTGAATGAAACTCAAGAAATGCAAAGGGAATGGCTCAGGAGTATAGAGGAAATATTTAAAGTTTTTGCTGAAGTATTTTTGATTGCTACTTTTTATAAATGTTTGAGAATTGCTAAAAGATTGAAGAAGGTGGTAGGTGTTAAATCTTAGGTCTGAAGTTAAATATTGCTTGCTGGTGATTTAACAAAGGTATTCTCAAATTAATTGGTTGGATGAACAACCTAACATAGTTCAATAACTAACAATTACTTGTCCTTAACACTATAGGTTTTAGGTTGTAGATGTTATACCAAATATCAAAAGTATTGCTACATATCCTTGAGACTAGGGAGTAGGGAGTAGGGTTCAAAAACATAAGATATTTTGGCTTAATGCCAATAATCATTACAAAAATTATTGAACCACTATTATTACTTAATAACTGAAGTCCCATCGGGAGTATAGCATTATTTTTGGGAATTGGTGTTAGGTTTTAGGTGTTAGGTTTTAGGTCTGAAGTTAAATCTTGCTTGCTGGGGATACAACAAAGGTATTCTCAAATTAATTTGTTGTATGAACAGCCTCAAATAGTTCAATAATTAACAATTACCTCTTCTTAAAACTATAGGATTAACTAAAAGATTTTTTTTCTTTTTTATGCTTGCTACAATAAAGTTTTATATACAGCACATTCCACTTTGGTGAGGTACACCTATCACGGGCAAGATGTCCGCACTTGAATTCATTCAATTGTTAATCTCTGTACTTCATATACTTGGAATCTGCTGTAAAATCTATATAGTTATCGCACTCTCTACTTCCATTCAATGCAGAGATAAAATGCCGGAATTTCCCCAGATAATTCCCACTCTAATCCTTCCTTTTTCATTTATTCCTCTTTTCTTATGACTCCTGACTTATACGATAACTAATATGTACTCAAAAAAATAGATATTTCAAGAGTGTCATTTCAGTTATCAGTTATCAGTTATACCAAATCTCACGCATTATTGCTACATATCCTTGAGAGTAGGGAGTAGGGAGTAGGGTTAAAAGAGATAAGATATCTTGGTTTAATGCCGATAATCTTTATAAACATTACTAAACGATTATTATTACTTAATAACTGAAGTTCATCGGAAGTATAGCATTAATGCATGGAAATTGGTATTATCAGTTATCAGTTAGCCTCCTATGGTCGAAACTTAGTTAACAGTACCTCTGCAATAAGGAGGCTTGAAATATGGAATATTCTCTTTTTTTTATCCCCTTAAAAGGGGAGACTTTAGACCACAATTTTTCGGTAAAAACTATCCGCATTTAGTTAACTAGCTATCAGCTATTAGCTATTAGCCTAAAATTTGTTAATGGTATCTGTTTGCGGAGCATTCCGGACCGAAACGCTTTTTAAGGAGTTAATAATAAACTTCCATCCGCCGGAAAATTTTCTGGATTTTTTTGATTAAAGCGCCAATATTGCTGATAATTGTTCAAAAAATTTTGCCCTAAAATTCCATCAACTTCTAATAATTTCAATACAGGGGAAGATAAAATCACTGTTTCTAAATTTGTGAGTTGATAATTTCCCATTTTCACTTTAGCTAAAGAGGCATATTCTGCCATTTCTATTCCACAAAAACCTTGCACTCGAATTTCCTGTCTCTCAGCAGCAGAAATATTTAACTGATTAGCTAATTTTTGAGAAATAAAAATACTTTCTGCCCCCGTATCTAACATAAAAATAAACGGACCTTTGCCATTAATTTCTACCTCAGCTAACACCACACCTAACTTCGCTTTAAGTGGAATAGCATCATCAATATTTGTAGTAGGTATTGGAGTAGGAGGCAATAATTTTAATTCTTGAGTTTGAGGATGAATTTCTACATCAAAATTACTCAAAATATCCATTCCTAAAACTCCTGATAATCCATCTGGCATGATAGTAGTAGTAAATTCTAAAACTGTTAACCCTTCTACTTTGACATTATCAATTTTTAACACGGGTAAACGATGCAAATTAGCTTTCATCTCTGGGCATTCATCTCCCGCTACTGCATAGGTTAAAAGTTCTTGCGGTACTGGTTTTCCCGTTAAACCTAATTCTTTTACAGTTTCTGTGGCAATAATGGAAGTAGAAGCACCAGTATCTAATAAGAAATTACCCGATCTTTTTCCCAGAGTTGCTGTTAAAGTAAAAGCTTTTCCTCCTGTTAAAAATTGAAAAGGGATAGTTGCTTTACCTGTGACTTTTGGGCGGGGTAAATTTAAACCTTCTAATTCTACAATAGCTCCAATTTTTCTGTATTTATAAATAGTATTTTCGACAATTTCAGGACTTACACAAAGTTCTCTATTGTCTCCTATATTTTGTTTAGGTATGTTGCCATATACCCTATTGTATTTCTGATTGGCTATAGCTAAATTTTGCGAAAAAATAATAGGTTTTGATATAACTAAATGGTGGATAAAAATTGGGCAACTAATAGAGCTGAAAATAATAGCTATAATACTCCAAAATTTGTTCATAATTGTTAATTAGGGCTTGCTGATTAAATCTAAAAGCATTGATATATAAAGACAAGTACCTTTTTGGGGTCGAATTGCAGTGCCCCTGTTTCAGTCTAAAACGCTCAAAAAGCTAGTATTTTGGACGATTATGGCAGAACAATCTTGGGACAATTCTTACCGAAGAATTAATAATTAAATAATTAAATAATTCAGGTTTAAAACCTCCCCTTTCAAGGGGAAAAAAATCAATTTTTTCCTTTTATTCAATCCTCTTCCTTTTAGGGAGAGGTAATTATCAATTATCCATTATCCATTATCAATTATTGAACCCCTACCTCCTCGCTCATTCCCCGTTCTTCCTGTCTCCTGTCTCCTGTCTCCTGTCTCCTGTCTCCTACCCCTACCCCTACCCCTACTCAAAGACTAGTGAAGCGCAAACCCTAATTAATCTGGCGATCGCTTTCTAAAGTATCTAACAAGGTCTTGAGTATGAGATAAGTTGAAGTTGCTCCTGGGTCTTGATGACCGATGCTGCGATCGCCCAAATAACTTGCTCTTCCTTTCTTGGCTAACATCGGAATCGTATTTTTCATTCCCTGTTCAGCAGCATCTACAGCTTGTTTCAAGCTCTCCACTAAACTACAACCATTTTCCGCTGCTTCTGTAAAAGTATCTGCTGCAGGTGACAAAGCATCTAACATGGTTTTGTCTCCCAAGTTAGCTTTACCTCGCTGCACTACTCCCTCAACTGCTGCTACCAATATTTTAGCCATATCTTCTGTTGTTATTTCCGACTTCCCCGCTACTACAGCACTTATTCGCAAAAATAAAGTGCCATATAGAGGTCCGCTAGCACCACCTATAGAAGAGATTAAAGTCATACTCACAGTTTTCAAAATACTGCCGATATCTTTATTAGCAACAGTGGGTAGTTGAGTTACGACTTTCTGAAAGCCACGATTCATATTAATGCCATGGTCAGCGTCACCAATAATGGCATCTAATTCTGTGAGATAATTTTTATTTTCTTGTAATACTGTTGCTACTGCTTGTAGCCATTGGATAATTTGCTCTTTGTTTACCATAGTTAAGAAAAAGTTTTGACAAGGTATAAGTTTATCTTAAATCTATGAGTCCAGACATATCAAGAAAACTCTCAACAATTAATAATTAGGGTTTGCGCTTCACTAGTCTTTTAGTAGGGGTAGGAGACAGCTATACTGGAGACAGGAGAAACGGGGAATGATATAGAATTCGGTTATATAGTATATGTTGATCAGGACTTACGCAAAGACACTATATATAGCGTATAGCAAGTAGAGTGATCGCTATTTAAATTTTAATGCGATCCCCCTAAATTTTCTAACCAAAACTCAACTTTTAACAAGTTAAATAAGTGTGATTTTGATTGAAGGATATTTCAGTTCAGAGAATAGATACTTAGATAATAATTGATGCTTAAGCTTATAAATAGTTCGACCAATAATAGTTGCCAATTTCTTCAAATAATTCCAAGCTAACATAGCACAAGCAATATGATTTCTTTGGATTTGATTCAAAGGACATTGACAACGCTCCAGTCCTGTTAATTGTTTAATTCTGGAGTGAAATTCTTCTATTTTCCATCGAGTTTGGATTTCAAACTCTACGTCATCATTACAGGATTGATTCAGGTCGTTAGTAGCAATATATTCTGTTCTATTTGTGGAAACAGTAACCCAGAATAATTTGACTTTTTTATCTCTAGGGAAACCTTTAACTTTAATAATTTTTCCTGATACTAATTCCCACTCATTCCATGTTAAATATTCCAGGTTTTGATATTTTTTTATACCTCCGGTATCGTCTACTAAACGATTCCTTTTTAACGGACAATAGTAAATTTTACCTAAATTATCTACTAAGGCCATAAGTCTTTGGGTTGCATACCAGCTATCCATTAATACTGTTTTTACTGGTATTTTCTTCTTTTTTACTACATCAACCATCATTTATTCTACATGATCTATTTTACTCTTTTCATCACTCTCTGGAGCATATATACGATAATCTATAATCCAGAATCGAACTAGATTGAGGATTAAAATATAGGCAGTTAACTATTCCTATTCCACGTTGGCGTAGCCTTGCGGAGCGCAAACTACCCTATGTTCATTACCGCTATACTGACGTCGAACAAGTTCAATACGCACGGGAATATTTTTTATTGATAACTGTATCATCAAAAATTAAATAACCATCTTCAGTAGTTATAATTTTCTCCTGCACATTTTGCCACAAAATTTCTGCTCCTAAATCAAGATTTTTTTTCAGGACGGTTAATTTGATCATGGCTAACTTCTTCGAGATGGTCAGCAAGATTTGTCAGAGTATAATTTTTCTGGCTACTTATTAAATACTGACAATATTTTAAATAATTAAAATTCATCTTAAATATATTGATAAATAATTATTGGGCACACTAAATTAGTATACCCAATAATATCAAGTTACTTGAGTTAAGCTTTTTAAATTTTTAGATTTTTTTCAAGCGATCGCTAAATAGATCAACCTTTAGTGATAACGCTATATGCAGTTTATTTGCATAATTACTGACTATATATAGTGTCTTTGTGTAAGTCCTGATTATGATACTTGTTTTGAGGCGATCGCTTAACCTATTATAGCGTTAGCGGAGCTTTGCGTCAGCAATCGCTCTACTTACTATACGCTATATATAGTGTCTTTGCGTAAGTCCTGTTGATAATTTCTTAAATTACTTCAAGCCTTTAATCTCCCCCACTCCCCTACTCCCCCACTCCCTCACTTCCCCACTCCCCCACTCCCTCACTTCCCCACTCCCAACTATAAAATAACTAGCCCTAGTTGACCAACAATATACTCTTTCACCGACTTCGCTCCATCTAATTGCAACACATCACGAGCGATCGCTTCTACCTGAGACCCATTTAACTGAGAAATCACTTTCTTGACCGTAGATATTGCTGGTGGAGCTACACTCAACTCATCCACTCCCAACCCTAACAAAATCGGTACTGCTAATGGACTCGATGCCAACTGACCACAAACACTCACCGAAATGCTAGCCTGATGGGCAGCAATGACAGTTTGCTGAATCATCCGCAATACCGCAGGTTCAAAACCATCGGCAAGATGAGCAACTTTTGAGTTAGTGCGGTCAGCCGCCATTACATATTGACTTAAATCATTTGTACCAATACTGAAAAAATCTACTTCCTGCGCCAACTGGTCAGCCATCATCGCTGCTGCTGGTACTTCTATCATAATTCCCACTTTTATATTCCCCACACCAGGAAAAGAGGGAAGTTCTAGAAGTGAGTGCTCAACTTCTGTCAAAATCTCCCTAGCCGCGCGTACTTCTTGCACAGATGTCACCATTGGGAACATCACCTTAATATTATGTCCGTGACTTACCCGCAAAATTGCCCGTAACTGACTCCTCAAAATTTCTGGATTATCTAAACTTTCTCGAATACCACGGCATCCCAAAACAGGATTTGCTTCTGACTCCTGCTTAATATAGGGAAGTACTTTGTCGCCACCAATATCTAGGGTGCGGATAGTGAGAGGGCGAGTTCCCAGAATTTCAGCGATCGCCCGATAAGTTTCATATTCTTCTGCTTCTGTTGGCGCTGTGTTGCGTTCGAGATAAAGAAATTCAGTCCGCAATAAACCCACTCCTTCGGCACCTCGCTCCAGAGCCAATTTTGTATCTGCTACCCCCAGAATATTTGCCATCAAGGGAATTTTTTTGCCATCTTGAGTAATTGCCTCTTGGGGCTGTTGAAATGTACTGGAAGTGTGCGCTTGTTTTGCTTGTAACTCCTGCAACTGTGCCTGATTCGGTTCGAGCCAAATTTCACCTGTTTCCCCATCTAAGGCAATTTGAGACCCTGGGGTTAATGACAATAACTGACTGCCTACTCCCACCACCATCGGAATACCCAACATATTTGCAATCAGCGTACTATGGGCGGTAACACTGCCAGCGCTAGTACAGATACCCAAGACTAAATTTGGTTGCAGTTGGGTTGCTTGGGAGGGGGTTAAGTCTGGAGCTACCAAAATACCAGGTTTTGACAAATTTAGAGTTCTTCTACTCCTACCTGTCAGTAGTTGTAGCACTCGTCCTCCCACATCCTTGATATCTATGGCACGCGCTTGCAAGTAGGGGTCTTCTAATTTTTGGTAAGTGGCTATCATTTCCTCAATAGCTGTTTTCCATGCTACTGCTGCACAGCGATTTTGTGCAAAAATGAGCTGATGTACTTGCTCTAACAGGGTGGGGTCTTCTATATATAATTGGTGTGCTTGAAAAATATCGGCTTGATTATTATCACTTTTATTTTGGTCAGATAGACTGTCAATTATTCTCTGAATTTCCTGTTTAGCAGTTTGCAATATTAACTGTAGGTATTCCCACTCTACCTCTGAATTTTCTACAGGATAGTCTTCAACTTCTTCTAGAATTTCTGCTCGAGCGTGCACTACAGTTGCGATCGCAATTCCTGGAGATGCTGGTGTTCCTACTAATTTATTATTTGTATCTGGTGTAGTTAATATTTTTGGTGTTTTCTTGACTATTACTTCGGCTTCATAGAAATTATTTGTTATTAATTCTTGTATTGCTTTTAAAGCATCAACAGCTTTATTACCCGTAGCTTGTATTTCTATCTCATCCCCTTTTTTTACTGCTAATTTCATAACTTGATTAATGCTTTTAGCATTGACTAGATGACTATTTTTAGTCAAATTTTGCAGACTAATTTTAGCAGAAAAATTATTAGCTATGGCTACTAACTTGGCAGCAGGTCGAGCATGAATTCCCAGGGAATTTTTTACCGTAATTTTGATTTTTTCTGACGGTGTTTCGTCATCTTTATTTTGAGTATTTTCAATATTTATTGGGATAGCTTCATCAACATTAAGTTGAGAACTTTTAGTCATTAAAGCTCCATTTGCTTCAGCTATTACCTGTTGAATATTGGCTCCCAAAGACGCTTGAATTATTGCAGCGATCGCTCCCTCTATCAAAGGTGCAGGACAGATTTTAATATGATTTTTTTGGGCTGGGGGGAGTAATTCTATGGCCATTTCAGCACTCATTATGGCACTGCCTAAGTCCATGAATATTACAACTCCTGCATCAGTATAAACAGATTCTATAGCCTCTTGTACTTTCAGAACATCAGTGCCAAAAGGATTTTCTGGGTCATCTATTCCGGCAGCGATCGCTATTGGTACTCGTTCTTGGGTCATTTGTTTTGCTAGTTCTGCCACAGCTTCGGCTAATTTTGCACTGTGGGATACAAGTACAATTCCTACCTTACTTTCTGAAGAAACTGTCATTTTGTTTCAATTTCTGATATTACTACTTGAGATACTAATATTACCAATTGATAGTTGACAATTGACAATGGCTTTGTTGCATGAAAGTAGCGTTCTTAACATCCATTCCGCAGCTATATCGCTGTGTTTGGCGATTATTGATGTTCTATTTATCAAAATAACATGGGTCGCGCAACCCCGCCTTGACTGGCGCAATATTTTTGGAGAGTTGCTCAAATTCCCTTTACAAAAATAACTTCTGACTTCTGACTTCTGACTTCTGACTTCGTTAACTATTGTCCAATAGTTATGACTCTACAGAGAAAGCGATCGCTGTGTTTCGGGATGATTGATGTTCTATTCATCTATTGTCCAATAGTTATGACTCTACAGAGAAAGCGATCGCT
>NZ_RCBY01000190.1 GCF_003838195.1 Okeania hirsuta | reverse complement strand
TAATTTTGAACACCGTGTAGACGGTGGGGTATTAAACCCACAAAGAAAATGATAAGTTAGGACATTTCCTCTACTGCCTACTGCCTACTGCCTACTGCCTTTTCTTGTCCTAACCAAAACGTACTGCTATACCTGGAAAACCACCCTTGGCCAGAGAGAAAACCGAACTAGAGAAATAGCCTACACTAATAACTACAGTAAACAAAATAGCAATTCATTTTCTATGCCTCTATTAAGCGAAAGAACCTTAGAAGTTGGACAACAATTAGAAGGCTTTGAGGTAAAAGCCATTACCCCCCTCAAGCAACAGCAGATGGTGGCATATCAACTGGAGCATCTGAAAACTGGTGCCAAATTGCTACACCTCTACTCAGAAGATGCGGAAAATCTGTTTTCCATTAGTTTTCCTACTCCTCCGCCAAATAGTACAGGAATACCCCACATTCTAGAACATTCTGTTTTAGCAGGTTCAGAAAAATATCCTGTACGGGAACCATTTTTTGAAATGCTAAAAATGAGTCCGGCAACTTTCATCAATGCTATGACTGGACCTGACTGTACTTATTATCCAGTCTCCAGCAAAGTCAAACAAGACTTATTCAACCTGGCAGAAGTATACTTTGATGCAGTATTTCATCCTCTGCTGACTGAAAACACATTCAAACGGGAAGGCCACCATCTAGCTCCTGCCGACCCAGAAAATCCTCAAGGCGAGCTAAAATTTACTGGAGTAGTCTATAATGAGATGAGTGGTGTCTTTTCAGACCCCGAACAAAGGTTAGATAGTATTGCCAACCGGATTCTATTTCCTGACAACATTTATGGCCTTGAATACGGAGGCGACCCGAAAAATATTCCCGAACTAACTTACGAAGATTTCCGGGAGTTTCACGCCAACTATTATCATCCTAGCAATGCTTACTTTGTATTCTATGGGAATATTGCCACTCCAGAATATCTAAAATTTTTGGCTGAAAAGTTAGATGTTTTTGAACAACGGAAACCCAACATCAACATTACTCCTCAGTCTCAATGGAGCGAACCCCGTTTCCAAGAAGATTCTTATCCTATTAGTGCAGCAGACTCGGCAGAAGAGAAAACTTATATTATGCTCAAATGGTTGGTGGGAGATAGCACCAACTCTGATGAATGGGTTGCCTTGGATATTCTCAGTCGAATACTTTTGGGAAATGAAGGGGCACCATTAAAAAAGGCGATCGTTGAGTCTCAAATAGGTCAAGACTTACTACGGTCTGGAGTAGACTCTGTAGGTAAAGAAACTACTTTTCATATCGGTATTCAAGGTAGCGAACCAGACCGTGGTGAAGCATTCAGTCAGTTAGTTATTAATACTCTCACAGAACTTGCAGAGACCGAACTTGAACCTAATCTTGTGGAAGCAGCTTTCCAACAAGCAGCATACCAACATCAAGAAATTGCCAGTATGTATCCTTTGCGGATGTTGTTCCGGGTGATGCAAACTTGGATTTATGGTAACGACCCGTTAACGTTTTTGCAGATCGGCGATCGCCTCGTTGAATGCAAACAACGTTATCTTGAAAACCCTAGTTATTTCAACAACCTCATCCGCGAAAAGTTACTCAACAACCCCCACCGTTTAACTTTAATATTGAAGCCAGACCAAGAATGGCAATCTACTTATGACCAAGAAATAGCAGCACAAGTGGAAGAGGTACGTTCTCAACTGACTCCAGAAGAGCTAGAGCATATAGCTAACGAAGCAGAAGCACTAGAAGTAGAGTCAGGAACTCCCAACGATCCAGAAGCAGTAGCGAAACTACCTCAACTACAGGTAAGCGACTTACCGCCAAAACCAGATGATATTCCTACTGATGTCGAACAGATTGATGGTGGAGTGACACTATTACGCAACCATGTGTTAGCAAATGGGGTAAACTATTTACAACTAGATTTTAGTCTGCGGGGGTTGCCTGAAGATTTGTGGTTGTATGTACCTACTTATATAGATGCTTTGCGGAAGTTGGGTGCTGGGGATATGGATTACGAACATATTGCCCGACGCATTGCTTCTTATACAGGGGGAATTAATTTTAGAACTCAGTTGCGGACTCATGCTCAAGACCCTTATCGTCCTATACATGGATTTCGTGTTACTCTGAAAACCCTTGACGAACAACTAGAGCAAGCATTAGATTTATTGCGAGATTTGATTTTTGCAGTCAACCCTCGCGATACAGCTAGACTACGAGATGTTGTTAATCAGTCTCTGGCTCAATGTAGTTCTGATTTGGTTTACAATGGTATCTACACAGCCATGTTGCGAGCTAGTGCTGGCATGACAGCAGAAGCTAAAATTAGCCAAGTTATTAACGGTTTGCCTCAATTAGAGTTGCTGAATAAAGTATGCGATCGCTTTGATGAGCATGGGGCAAATTTGATGGCTAAAGTCGAAACTATCCGCGATTATGTTGCGAATCAACCTTTAACTGCTAGTTTCACTGGTTCCGACAATGGTTATGAGGTGGTGAAGAACACCCTATCAGAGTGGAGTCAGCAGCAACAGCAACAACCAGGAGAGAATTTTGCTAATCGCTTCGATCCTATTTACAATCTACGGGAAGGTTTGGCAGGCCCAGTACAGGTAGCTTATTGCGTTCAGACTATGCCTGCTCCTCACTTCAGCCATCCAAAATCTCCATTGTTAGCATTGGGCGCTCATTTGTTAGGTTTGGGTTATCTATTCAGTGAAATTCGTTTGAAGGGTAATGCTTACGGTGCTGGATGCTCTTACAGTGGGTTAGGAAAGGTTATTTCTTTGTATTCTTACCGAGACCCTCATGTGAGTCGCACTCTTGAGGTGTTTACTGGTTTGATAGATTATATCAAGGATTTAGATTGGACTCAGACTGATGTTGACCGAGCTATTATTGCTACCATTCAGGATGATTCTCCAGTGTTACGCCCAGAGATGGCAACAAGTTTAGCCTTAGAGCGTTATTTGATAGGGCAAACTACTGAAGTACGAGAGGAACGTTATCAGCGATCGCTTAATGCTACGGTAGCGGATGTGAAGCAAACTTTGTTAGATGTGTTTAGTTCAGGAATGGAACACAGTAACATTTGTGTGATGTCTTCTCGCGCCAAATTAGAAGAAGCAAACGATCAAATGGAAGGAAACACGTTGGAAATTTCTGACATTATGTGATTTGAGAATGATTAGATAAAATTAGTTGATTAGTTAATCACTTAATGGCTAATAGCTAATAGCTGAATAGGTTATTAGTTGTTAGCCATTAGCTGACAATTATATCATATTCGGTAGAAAAGTTATAATTAGGCTCGTAGTTGGGCTTTAGCCCTAAGACAAGTATTTATAGCAGAAGGAAGGACCGAAGTTGGAAAAATCTTACGTTGTCTGAGTTTTAGGCTTTTGAACTGTCCGCGCCCTTTCCTTCGACTGGTATAGAACCCCTAACCGTATCTTCGCGGTGCGTAAAAAATTTTGAGCTACTCCTTGGTCTTTATGTAGAAGCAATAAAGGAAAAATACTCGCTACACACCCCCAGCACCCCATCTTCACAAGGGTAGGTAATGCAGCTTAGGGTCAGACGATACCTTGTGCTTCCCACACCTCCCACACTTCCCACACCTCCCACACCTCCCTATATTTTTTAAATAGAACCCATTTGGGATCTATAAGTTATATTGAGGGGTTGCAAATTAATCCAGCATCAGTTATAGTAATTAATGGCCGTGGGGCACACGGTTAAATAAAAAGCTTGTGGAGATGGTCTGACGGGGGTACAACTCAACTTGTTTGATTTGTTACCTAGTTAAGAATCTGCGAAGCAAGAATCTCCCATTATAATCTTTTGATTTAACGGTGAGAGTGTCAATTGATGCAATAATATTTCGGCACTATGAGCAATAATACTATCCCGTTATGCCCGAAATTCCCCAATTTCCTGAAGCTCTTGCTGAAGCTCTCAATAACTTTCCAGAGCTAGATTTAGACCTACCAGACCCAGAAGATGAAAATATTCCAGACTCAGACTTTGAAAAAGTAGTAGACACAGCATGGAAAGTTTGCGATCGCTTCGACCTCCAGACAGAAATCTGGCGGGGGCGCATCTTAAGAATCATCAGAGACCGAGAAAAAAAAGGAGGCGATGGGCGAGGCAGCGGATTTCTAAATTGGCTCAAGGAAAGAGAAATCAGCAAGAGTCAAGCTTATGCCCTGATAGAATTGGCCAATAGTGCTGATACTTTAATTGCAGAAGGACATTTAGACCCAGACTCCATTAATAATTTTAGTAAACGGGCCTTTGTAGAAACAGCAAAATCAGTTCCAGAAGTCCAAGAAATGGTGACAGATGCAGCAAAAAAAGGCGATCGAATCACCAGGCGAGAAGTCAAACAACTAGCAGATGAATGGATGGCCATTAGCTCAGATTTACTTCCCAGCGAAATAAAAGAAAAGGCCACATCTGGTTCCATGCCACCACGTTATTTAGCTCCCCTAGTGCGAGAAATGGAAAAATTACCAGAATCTCATGTGAGCGCAATTCAAGAGGAGATCGTCCAAATTCCAGAATTAGATACCGTCAAGCAATTGACCTCAGATGCTCGTAACCTTTCTAAATATCTTGATGCAGCAGCAAAAGTTCAAGCATTGAATGAATCACCATTAGACATGGAAATGGTTCTAGAAGAAGCTTTGAGATTAGAATGTCTGAATGTAGTCGCCGATCTAGTCAAACAGTCTGGTCAACTAGAAGCAACAACTGCTAAACTTTACAGCACCTGGAAACGAGTAGGTAATTTATCAGAACGGTTATTTGTTGATACTGGTGCTAGTACACCTCATTTACGACACTTGTTAGGGTGTTTAGACAAACTATCTAATAATGTAATTGAAATCCGTCTAAGTGAAGTCAATGACCAAATTATTCGCCTACAAATACTCTCTGATGGAGATTGAAGAAAAAGTCAGGATACAGCAATTCTGGAAACAGAATTAATGGGATGGAGATTGCCGATATCAGTCACATTAATTAGGGTTTGCTGAAAAATTTCGATGAATAGACATCTCCAAAAATAAAAAATCAAATCAATTATCGTATAGAAATTATCAATTCTTTCTTCCTATTCCCTATTCCCTCTTTTCTGAAGATGTCTAATGAGGTGAGGAGTCAGGAAGACCTCCTCAGGAGTCATATCAAATCCGGTAGCATTGGTGTAATTAGATTCATAGTGTGGGGAGATCAAGAAAGATTTGGCAATGGCGCTGTGATGGAACATTTTTTTATACCGAACCCGAGCGGATTTGATATAATTAACGACAATGGGACGTTGGATTCAACGTCCCTAAAGCTTCTCCAGAAGCAATACTGATAATAGGTTACTTAACTTTCCGGCGTTGCTAATTTGAGGTATAGCGCTGTGCGCAGGCAACAGGCAACAGGCAACAGGCAACAGGGAGAATAAAAATCTGTTTGCGCAGCATCTCCGTTGGAATAATATAAGACTTTTAGCTATTGGACACCTCTTGTAATTTGTAAATATGCCAGCGCACATTGCTATATGATATCATTCAGGATAAGAGGGCGAGCAAAAAACTTTCTCCTTATACTCGGGGTTTGTTATTCTTTCTTCCCTCCTGACTCCTAACTTCCCCTCCCCTCCTGGGAGGGGTTAGGGGTGGGTTTACTCCTAAGTAATTAGGATTAATATCATACACCTGCTTCAGCAACGCCAACTTTCCGATCCCTAGATTAATTCTGGCGTATTCTCATCAAAATCATCAAAACCATCATCATCATCACTATCATCATCATCATCTATTAAGTCATCTTCTAGGTCGCCAGGAAAATCAGACTCAAAATTATCGGAGACAAAATCTGAGTCATCTAAAACTGACTCACTATTGTTTAAAATCTGAGGAAAATCAGGCATACGATCGTCTATCAATTGATTTTGATCTTGAGATATGCCTTGAGAATCTGCAAAATTATTATTCACAGGTGATAAATTCAGACCACTTTCTAATTCTAATGAACGTGCTGTTTGATCGTCTAACACTACACTTTGTAAATTATCTTCCTCAATCAGATCCACATCCTCATCCCAACTTTGTTCCAAACGACTAATCTCTGCACTCAGAGCATCTTCATAAGCATTAAAACCAGTACCTGCTGGAATCAACCGCCCAATAATCACATTTTCCTTCAATCCCCTTAACCAATCAGACTTACCTTCAATTGCCGCCTCCGTTAAGACCCTTGTAGTCTCTTGGAAACTAGCTGCCGAAATAAAGCTATCTGTATTCAAGGATGCTTTTGTAATCCCTAACAACATTGGCGTATACTGAGCTGTTGCTCCACCAGTAATAGACATAGCCTCATTCACCTGTTCCACTTGTCGTAATTCTATCAACTCTCCAGGCAACATAGTAGTATCACCACCATCATCAATCCTCACCTTAGCAGTCATCTGACGCACAATTACTTCAATATGTTTATCAGAAATATCTATACCCTGAGATTGATAAACCGCCTGCACTTGGTCTACCAAAAACTGCTGACAAGCCTCAAAACTCCTCAAACAAGCCTCATAAATGCTTTCATGGTCGCGGTAATAGTTGAAGAAAATCTCCAGAATTTCATGGGGGTTTCGGGGTCCATCTGTGAGTGATTCACCCACATTTACATTTTGTCCATCAGAAGCAATCACATTCTGCCCAGGACCGATCGGATAATCTGTAATTGTTCCGTCAGGCGAAACCACACTAACCTCCACATTATCCTCATTAACCTTAACCTGAGCTTGACCAGGATACTTCACTAAAATACAAGACTCTTTTGGTTTGCGAGCCTCCAAAAGTTCCTCAATTCGAGGTAAACCCTGAATAATATCCCCAGTCTTAGCACGCTCAAATACCAACAGTACTAAATTATCTCCTCGTTGTACCAAATCTCCATCCATGGTCAGCAGTATCGCCCCTGCAGAAACACGATAAGGTCGGCCTTGACGTAAGATAACTTGATAACCTTCTTCACCATTATCTGCAACTGTTTTCTGAATTTTAGAAACCAGACCTGAGTGTTCAATAAATACTCCAGGAGCAATTTCCGTACCAGCAACTAATAAATCCCCTTGAGCTACAGATGGCAAAGTATTAACTGGTATTTTAATTAAGTCAGCATCTCTGACGATCAAAATACGACGAATAGCTTCCGAACCTTCTTTAATACCCCGTACCTCACCAGCTTCCTTAGATAAAATTTCTGTGCGAGCAACCACTGCTCCAGCTTCAATTACATCCCTATCTTTAACCAAAAGTTCAGTACTTGTACTACCATGAGTTGTATCTGCCGTTACATCGCGACGAATTACTAAAGATTCTAGAATCACCAACTGCAAACGCATTACTCCCTCTTCCTTTGGATCTGGTGATAACTCAATATCAGCAGCTAATTGAGGAGCTTCTTCTCCAATCTCTAATACTAACTGGGTTCGCAGTAATTCTACACCTTCTACAGATTTAACTCGTTCCCCATCTTTAAAAGGAATGCGTTGTACTGCTCTTAACTCAATGGAAGAATTAATTGATTTTTGAGAAGGAACACCAGGGTCATCAGGCACATTAAATTCCGTCACAGGTCGTAATAATAATCCAGGGTTTTCTGGAGTTTCTACATATTCAATATACTTTAACTCAGAGACTATTAATCCTGGCACCACTTCCTTTCCTGGCATTGCAATCTGACCATTGATTAGAGTCAAATCCCCTAAATCTGTTTCATAATCTCCACTATGTAGTTCACCTGGTTTAATTACCACTTCCCTGAGAATATCATTTTTTTGGTGTACTTCTACAACTCCATTAGACAGACAGAAAATATCCTTAACTATTTCTGTACCCGCTTCTACATATTGACCATCTTCTACCAATAGCAAAGATATATCTTTATTGACTTCGTGGCATTCTTCAGGAATCCATAGTAGTGTACCACCTTTTGTCACCTCGTAGCCTTGTTTAGCTTTACCACGTTTAAGAACTTCTACTCCGGCATATTTAATGATGCCACCTGTAGTAGTTTTATAATTTTCTTCTAAAAGTTCAGCAATAACTTCGTGGTTGGCAACCTTACTGCCAGGAGTAACTTTCAAAGCAAATCGTTGATGATTTTGGGCTTCAATGATATACTGGTCTCGGTTAGCAATGGTTTCCATCCTAACTTTTGCCTGGTCTAGTCGCACACTTGCAGTGATGACTTCAATCTCACGAGGTAGATTATTTTGTGCTTTCGTATGCACTGGCAGTTCGGTAGGAACGTTAGTCGTAGTCACTGATCCTTCAGACTCATCCGTTGTTGCCTGTGGAGTTCCTGCACTCAACATATTTTGAGTTTTTTCCGTAGAAGGAATTCGTACCACACCGCCATGCTCTGTCACCAACTTAGTCACAGCAATTACACTATTAACATTAATTGTAGTAGCATTTTTGATTACTGCTTCTGCACCTGGTGGCAGATTATAAACTTCTCCTGATAATATCCATATCAGACCTCCTCTTTGAGCAATGCGCGTTGTTGTTCCTTGTCTATCTACCTTTTCTTCCTGCACCAACTTAGCAAATAGAACCTCCCCTGCTAAATCTGAGGCTACTTCTTTTGTAACTTTCTCCGTTGTTTTTCTGACCTGACCTGCCTTTGGTACTTCTGCTAAAATGTCTCCTGCTAACACTTGTTGGTTATTTTGCACCATCAAAATAGAACCTTGAGCAATGAATATACTTTCTTGACCGCCATTAGTTCCTACTATTGTCAGGTCAAAATTATTTTCTGCAATCATTGCTTCATCCCCATGACGAGTCCGGAATGACCTGGTACGCACAGTTGATGGATACTTGACAATACCTGCAAAAGGAGATGTGAACTGACGTGCTACTTCCCCTGTAAATACACCACCAGTATGGAATGTCCGCATTGTTAATTGAGTACCTGGTTCGCCGATAGACTGAGCAGCAATAATCCCAATAGCTTCTCCCATATCTACTATATGACCATGAGCTAAACTCCACCCATAGCACTGTTGACAGACAGAACGAGGTGATTCACAAGTCAACGGCGATCGCACAAATACTTTTTCTACACCTGCTTTACCTATTGCTTTAGCTAAGTCTTCTGTAAATACTTGATTTCTTACTGCTTGAATACCACCACTACTAATAATTTCTCCTGTTTCTGGATGTTTAACATCTTCTCCTGCAACTCTACCCAATAACCTGTCTTGTACGGGAATTAACACGCGTTCACCATCTTTCATGCTTGTCACCGTTACTCCCCGCTTTGTGCCACAGTCTGCTTCCCGAACTATTACATCCTGAGAAACATCAACTAAACGACGAGTCAAATAACCGGAGTCCGCAGTCCTCAATGCTGTATCAACCAAACCTTTGCGCGCACCATAGGAAGAGATAATATATTCTGTTACAGTTAAACCTTCCCGGAAATTAGTCTTAATTGGCAAGTCAATAATTTCCCCTTGTGGATCTGCCATCAGACCACGCATTCCCACTAACTGACGCACCTGAGAAATATTACCCCGCGCTCCAGAAAATGCCATCATATAAACTGAATTCAGAGGGTCTGTTGCCTTAAAGTTACGGACTACCTCATCCTTAAGATTTTCACTGGTAACATTCCAGGTATCAATTACTTTTTGAAACCGTTCTACTTCAGTAATTTTTCCTTTAGTATAGCGGTCAGTTGTATCACGAATTTCTTCCTCTGCTGCATCTAAAAGTTGTCGTTTAGAAGCAGGTATTCGTAAGTCATCAACACTAATAGAAACTCCTGCTTTTGTGGCATAACGAAATCCTAAATCTTTCAGTTTATCTGCCATGTGTGCAGTTCTGGCTGTACCATAATTATTAAAAGACCAAGAAATTAGCTTTTTCAGTTGACCTTTATTAACAACTCTATTCCGAAAAATCATGTTATTCTCTACCTTTGTTTATTAGTTTACTAATTTTATTTACAGCAGTTTTCGAGTTGATGAGGTACAAAGTTTTATTGTTCTAGGGAACAGGGAACAGGGAACAGGAAATATCAGAATAGTTTTACCGAATAATTAATAATTAATAATTAAATAATTCTGGTTTAAACCCTCTCCTTTTAAGGGGAAAAAAAGTGCTAGGATATTTCCTTATATTCAATCAATAACGGTTAAAACCCGAGGTAATTATCAATTATCAATTATCCATTATCCATTAATGAAAACTGTACCTCACGCTTCCTCAAAAGTGCTGTAGATCAAAAACTGTTCTTCAAGGAAATAGAAAAGAGTAAGTAGTTTTGTTTTCTGCTTCCTTACCTTTTCCTTCTGTTAGCGATCAACAGCGGTGTCAGCTCAGTTTGCTAATTTGCGACCTGGTTTGTGGCACTTTCCACCTCTGTCGCTGACGTGGTGAGTTAGTGCGGTCTTTCAGGTTTCCCTGAGTGGAGCAACTAATACCGTTTCACGGAAGTCACAAGTCAAAACTCAGAAGTCAAAAGTGAAAGTTTATAGACTTAAAGTAATGGTTATACACTAATTTCAGCTTATTCTTTCACATCATCAGTTGCCAACTATGGCGTTACTGATTTGAGGTACGATATCTTTCCGGATAAGAAGGCAAGCAAAAGACTTTCTCCTTCTACTCGGGGTTTCTTTTTCTTTCTTCCCTCCTGACTCCTGAGGACTGACTCCTGACTCCTTACAAAACACTTTGAATTGTTTGATTGAGAATTATACGACCAGGTGTTGTCACCACAAACTGTGTCGCTGCTTCTCCATTTATTTCCCGCACCTGGCGAGATTTAATATGAACCTGTTTAATTTTTCCCTGTGGAGTATAATGAACCCGATACAAGTGATAACGCTTCACTACCTCTCCATTTTCTAGAGTTTTCTCTGACTTCAACTCTCCCAAAGTATCAGGTAATATTTTGCTATCCAATGGCATCCAATAACTTTTAACCGCCACTTCTTCTGATATCTGTTGGATATCGGGAGGCATTTCTTCTGGTTTATCTGTTTCGACCGTAACATCACCAGGCAACCTCAAATATACATAAGTATGTAAACCTAGCTTAGACTGTTCATAAGCTAAAACTACATCATTAAAGTTAGCAAAATATAGTTCTTTTCCACCTTGTTCTCTATGGTTTTCTGCTGTCAGATAATAACAACCTAATACCATATCTTGAGAAGGCGTAATAATTGGACGACCAGTCGCTGGAGACAGAATATTATTCGATGACAACATCAATAATCTTGCCTCTGCTTGCGACTCTAGAGAAAGTGGCACATGAACCGCCATTTGGTCGCCATCAAAGTCAGCATTAAATGCCGGACAAACTAAAGGATGTAACTGAATTGCACGACCATCCACTAAAATAGGTTCAAAAGCTTGAATACCTAATCTGTGTAAAGTCGGTGCCCGGTTCAACATCACTGGATGACCTTCTATTACTTCCTCCAGCACATCCCAAACATTCGGGTCTCCTCTTTGAATCAGTTTTTTGGCAGCTTTAATATTATTAACTAATCCCTGACGAATCAACCGATGAATTACAAATGGTTGAAACAATTCTATCGCCATTTCTCGTGGTAAACCACACTGATTAATTGCCAATTTCGGTCCGACAACAATTACCGAACGCCCTGAATAATCAACCCGTTTACCTAACAAGTTTTGCCGGAAACGACCTTGTTTTCCTTCGATAATATCACTCAAAGATTTCAGAGGTCTGTTGTTTGCACCTACCACAGTACGACCACGACGACCATTATCAATCAAAGCATCAACTGCCTCTTGCAACATTCGTTTTTCATTACGGATAATAATCTCTGGTGCTAAAATTTCTTGCAGTCTTGCCAAGCGATTATTTCGGTTAATAACTCGTCGATAAAGATCGTTTAAATCGCTAGTTGCAAAGCGACCACCATCCAACTGTACCATTGGACGTAAATCGGGTGGAATAACTGGAATAGCATCTAAAACCATCCATTCCGGTCTTGAACCCGTAGCGACAAAATTATCAATTACTCGCAAACGTTTGATTAATTTGGCGCGTTTTTGACCTTTAGAATTAGCAATTTCTTCCCTTAGTTTTTCTGCTTCCTCCTCTAGAGCAAGATTTTGTAATAAGACTTGTAGAGCTTCAGCACCAATGCCAACTTCAACCCCTACTATTGTTGAATCTTCGCTATAAATTTGATCTTCAATTTCTAGCCAAACATCCTCTGTTAACAGTTGCTTATAACTTAAACTTTCGTGATTCCCTGGATCTAATACCACATAAGCATTGAAGTAAACAATTTGTTCTACATCTCGCAATGGCATATCTAACAAAATTGCCATATAACTCGGAATACCCTTGAGATACCAAACATGAGTAACTGGTGCTGCTAATTTTATATATCCCATACGGTGACGGCGCACCCGTGACTCAGTTACTTCTACTCCACATCTTTCACAAACAATACCTCTATGTCGGACTCGCTTATACTTTCCACAATGACATTCCCAATCTTTCGCCGGGCCAAAGATGCGTTCGCAAAACAATCCATCCATCTCTGGTTTGAGAGTCCGGTAATTAATAGTTTCTGGCTTAGTAACTTCTCCGACGACTGTACCATTTGGTAAAGTTCTTTCTCCCCAGAGACGAATTCTTTCTGGAGAAGCTAGACCAATTTTGACATAATCAAATCTTTGTTCAAGTTTTGGCATTTTTACAATAAAGAGTTAAGACTACAAAATTAACAGGCATTGCACATTCAGCGAATGATTTTGGATTAGGGAACTGAGGAATTGTTATACCGTTTCACTAAAGTCACCAAGTCAAAAATCAGAAGTCAGAAGTGATATTAATGGAACTTAAAACCTCAACTATACAGTAATTTCAGGTTATTATTTTACTTCATCAGTTACCAACTATTTGTGATATTTTTTAAGTGAATTGGTATTAGTAATGATTAATATTCGGTTTTTTTGAGTCACACTCCAAACCGCTCAACTAAACTTACTAAAAAGTCTGAAAGTATAGTCATTCGTAGTGGTTCAAGCACTACAGGGTTAAACGGCAAACCCTTTATTCCCCAAAAACATCGGGAATTACTTTTCTAATTATATTAAATGCTCCATTCACATCAGCATTTAATAACTTCTTCTCTCCTGTTTTATACAATTCTCTTGCTATTCTTTTTCCTTTAAATATCGGTTTTGACTCACCAGATTTTGGTAATTCATCTTGCTCTAAAGAACTTGATTGTGATCTATAGGATTCTTCGGTAATTATTACTTTTATCCCTTTTTAATGAGCTTTAGATCTTAACATCTCTATTCATCTATAATCAGGTATGTTAACAAACTGTTGATTGTTCTTTTTCCCGAGATTAATAGATTGTTTCCACTTTTCATTCTGTCCAATTATTAAGGTTCCTATTTGGTGTACCTCACACCAATCTATTACTCTTTTACTAGCTGTATGTAGATAATTTTCTACTCTACAGTTTCGTTTATGAGTTAGAGCGTTTAACCGATTAGATGAGTTTTGATGATTTTTGGTTTTCAGTTGGGATTGTATCAGGGATAGTTTTTTATTATCAAGGGTGTTAATCGCTTTTAATGGTCTGCTATTTATCAATAAAGGTGCTACACCTGTTTGATTTGTAGTTACAGCCATTAAGTTATTCACTCCTAAGTCTCTTCCTGCTACCTGTTGATTATCTGTTGTTTTCTCCGATTTTTCAGAGAGTATTTCAATCATATAACAGCTGCTTTTTTGTACTATTCTCACTTCTATAATTGACTTTTGTGATCTGGGAATTTTTAACTCACTCATGGATAAGTTACATCTTCCTTTTTTGAGAGTTTTTTTGTCAATTGATTCGTGATAATAGACTAAAATATTTTGACCTTTTGTTTTGTTTTTATATTTAGTGATTTTTGGTCTGACTAAAAATTTATGGGGCTGTTTTTGCCATGCTTTTAAAACGGCAAAATAACTACTCCAAGCTGAGTCTAATCTTCTGATTATTTGCTTACTAATTTTAGTTGGCAAAGCTTGATCATCGTAACTCTTAGATACTAGATGATACAGTTGATTAAAGCTTAGTTTCTTTTTGTTTTCAAAAAAATATTGGCGCTCATGGTAATTGGCTAAATTGAACAGATTTTTTGACAAAAAAGCCTTCTGGTCACAAGCTGACCACAAATAATGTGATTTGGTGATAACATGACGTTCAACTAGCTTCATACCTTAATTGTAGGTAATAA
>NZ_RCBY01000019.1 GCF_003838195.1 Okeania hirsuta | reverse complement strand
ATATTAAAAATTCTCCCATTTTTAGATTTTGGTAGTGGGAGCATCTTGCTCCTATATTAAAAATTCTCCCATTTTTAGATTTTGGTAGTGGGAGCATCTTGCTCCTATATTAAAAATTCTCCCATTTTTAGATTTTGGTAGTGGGAGCATCTTGCTCCTATATTCAAATCACCCCATTTTCAGATTTTGGTAGTGGGAGCATCTTGCTCCTATATTCAAAATTCTCCCATTTTCAGATTTTGGTATGTGGAAAATTCTCTCATTTTCAGAATCTATGCGTGAGCGAGACGCTCACACTACCAACATTTTCAAATCTTGTAGACAGACCGCTACAAAATTTATTCTGACTCCTGACTCCTGACTCCTGACTCCTGAATTCCTAATTATTTCACTGCCAAATATAAATGAGGATAAACAAAATAATCCAAATTACATCAACGAAATGCCAAAATAAAGAAGTAGCATTAATGCCAAAGTGACCGTTATCATAGTTACCAGGAATGAAAGAACGGCCCAACATAATACCCTGCAACAAAATACCTGTCATAACGTGCAGACCGTGAAAACCAGTCAACAGATAGAAAGTTCCACCGAATACTCCCGTTGTGAAACCAAATTCTAGACTATTCCATTCAATTCCTTGACCTACTACAAAGTAAGTTCCCATTGCCATTGTAGCAAACAGAAATATGCGAAACCAAGTCAAATCATGACGTTCTAAAGCTTTTTCGGCAAAATATATAACGAAACTACTAGAAACCAAAACTACTGTATTAATTGCAGGTTCTCTAATTTCCAAACCAGAAATACCTTCTGGCAACCAGTTGGTGGCACTCGTTTTGTAGACGATGTATCCGACAAAGAAACTCAAGAAAATTACGCTTTCTGAAAGTAGGAAAACGATAAACCCGAACATACTATTACCTTCTTCATCGTGGGTATGTTCGGCAACTGCTGAATGCAAAGGTTCCTGTAGTTGTTCTGATGCGATCGAACTATCCATGTTTTAATTCTCCTTTAATTTACTGGTTTTATCCTCGCTATAGTTGCCGTAGGTTGGGTTGAGGGGTCCCTCAACCCAACAGATGCATATTACAGACAGATATTTTTGTTGGGTTGCGCTTTCGCTTAACCCAACCTACTGGACTAAATTTGAGAGGAGCGAGAATCTCCTAGACGACTGCTATATTACAGACAAATATTTTTGTTGGGTTGCGCTTTCGCTTAACCCAACCTACTACTACCACCTAATTAATTAACAGGTTCGGGAACTTCTGCATGATGTCCATTGGGGTCATTAGAAGTCAAAGGTTCCGACTTACCATAACCGTAGGGTTCAGCAATAATTATCGGAATTTCTTCAAAATTCTCCACATCTGGTGGAGAAGAAATCATCCACTCTAAACCGATCGCTCGCCAAGGGTTAGCAGGTGCTTCCTTACCTTGTATCCAGGAACTGACAATATTTAAAATGAATGGTAAAGTAGACATTCCTAATAAAAATGCTCCCAGACTTGCAACCAAATTCCAAAATTCATACTCAGGTGCATAAGAAGAAACTCGGCGCAACATTCCCTGTAAACCTAATGGGTGCATGGGTAAAAAGTTGAGGTTAGTACCGATGAATGACAGCCAAAAGTGCAACTGTCCCAAACCTTCATAATACATTTTCCCAGTCATTTTAGGGAACCAATGGTAAATAGCAGCATACATTCCCATTGTTACCGTACCATAGAGAACGTAGTGGAAGTGACCGACAACGAAATAGGTATTGTTAACGTGAATATCTACCGGAACAGCAGAGAGCATAATGCCAGTAATACCAGCAAACACAAACATGATCAACCCACCCAAAGCAAATAGCATGGGAGTATTCAGTCTAATTTTTCCACCCCAAATAGTCGCCACCCAGGCAAATACCTTAATTCCAGTAGGTACAGAAACACACATAGTTGAAAGCATAAAAATCATCCGCATCCAGGGAGGAGTACCACTCGCATACATATGGTGTACCCAAACTAAACCACTTACCCCAGCGATCAGCATTGATGAAATTACCACCACTTTGTACCCGAATAGTGGTTTGCGACTGTAGACTGGGAATATTTCAGAAAAAATGCCGAAGATAGGCAAAATAATCACATAAACTGCGGGGTGGGAGTAAAACCAGAAAAAGTGCTGGAAGAGAACCGGGTTTCCTCCGTTGGCAGGATTAAAAAATCCAGTTCCCATTGTGATATCAAATAGTAACATCACTGCACCTGCTGTTAGTGCTGGCAGTCCGAACAATTGAATAATCTGAGCAGCAAATACTGTCCAAACAAAAGCTGGCATCCGGAAAAATGTCATACCAGGCGCTCGCATTCTCACAATAGTTGTGACAAAATTAACTGCCCCCATAATGGAGGAAACACCAGAAATGGCAACGGCAAGAATCCATAGTACCTGACCGTTGATTAAATTACCCGTGGGATTTTGTATACTTACTGGAGGATAGGCCCACCAACCTGACTGTGCGGGACCACCGGGAACAAAGAAACTAGCTATCATCAGGACGCCAACTACTGGCACCATCCAAAATGCAGCAGCATTTAGACGAGGAAATGCCATGTCTCGCGCCCCAATCATTATGGGTACGAGATAGTTTGCCAGACCAACTAAAGATGGGAATGTCCACAGAAACAGCATGATCGTGCCGTGCATGGTGAACATTCCGTTATAAATGGTGCGGTCTACAAGGTCTGATTCTGGTGTCATCAGTTCGCCACGAATTACCATGGCGAATATTCCACCTACTAGGAAAAATAGGAAAGAGGTAACTAGATATTGAATACCGATAACTTTGTGGTCGGTGCTAAAGCTGAAATATCGTCGCCAGTTAGGCGGTTGTTCGTGTTCTGGTTTTTCCGTGACATCACTGATGCCGTCAATTGTTATTTCTTTCATAAAATATTTTTTTCCTTGATATCTGCAAATAAAAATCTACTGCCATTTCTGAAGTGTAACTTCAGTCAATATCCCATTAAATTTACCCGCCTCAAATCTTTTTCTTAATTCCTGGCGCTGAATTTTACCGATCGCTGTTTTGGGAATTGTTTCTTTAGAAACCGGAATCAAGTAATTTGGACTCACGCCAATCTTTTCCACAATCTTATCCCGAATTTTCTGCATCAGGACTTGTAAGGAATTATCCTCAGTGTCAGTCGCACTGAAAAAGATTGCCAACTTATCAGTATTGTCCTCTGATTCTCTAACTGCACAAGCAGCAGTATAAGAGACTTCAATACCTGCAATTTCTTCTACGACTGCTTCAAGATCATGGCAATAATAGTTAGTACCACAAATAATAATCAAATCTTTCTGCCGTCCCGTAATAGTTAAACGCCCATCCTGGAGAAACCCCAAATCTCCAGTATTGAACCATCCATCCTGAGTGAAGGCGTTTTGGTTTGCTTCGGGATTTTGATAATACCCAGACATTACAGTTAACCCTTTAACTTGTAATCCGCCAATTTCCCCCTCTGAAACAACCTGATTTTGATCCTCGACAATTCGCAAATCAACTCCAGGAATTGGCGACCCAACTTCCACAAACAAATCATAATCTGTGGTGGAATCCAGGGAAAAATTATGGGAGAAAGTCACACCAGAAGAAACTTCTGCCATCCCCCAAGAAGGACACATCACCGTAGGAGCTAATCCGTGGGGTGCTAACAACTGCAAAAAACGCCGTGCTGTTTTTGTCACAATAGGTTCCGCTGCGTTTAAGAAAAATTTGATCGACGATAAATCCCATTGTCGTTTTGAGATAGTTTCAGCACAGTCATTGATTAAACTGTATGCAAAATTTGGGCCGAAGGCAATATTCACTTTAAACCGATCGATTAAATCTAGCCAAATTAGCGGTTCTTGCAAAAATAATTCAAAAGGAAAATGAATATGTTTGCTGCCTAAATAAACATCTCGAATGTGGAAATATACCAGTCCTCCTACATGATCGATTGGAACCCAATTCAAGCTAATATCTTTCCTGGTAAAACCATTCATTTGGACTGAACCCATTGTTTGACTCAGCAGGTTTCTGTGACTCAGTACCACTCCTTTTGGTATACCTGTACTCCCAGAAGTAAACATCATGACTGCCACATCATCCGGTTGACTAGAATGCCAGTTAGTATCAGGTTCATTCCCGCACAATTCCTCAACTGTCAGCACTGGAAACTTTCCCACCTGCGATAGTTCTGGAATCTGAGGAATTTGTTCAGCAAATACGACATCTGTCAACAACAATGGCTGCTCTAGCATCTGTAAGGTATGGGCAAGTCTGCTAGTAGTTTTGTTGATTTGTTCAGGTGTATAGTTAATACTCCTAACTGGAACTGGAACAAAACCACCAAGGACGCACCCCCAGAAACTACTGATAAAGTCTTGATAAGATTCAATTTGAAAAACCACCTTTTCTTGTGGTTTTAATCCAAATTTTCTCAAGCCTGACAGAATCTGTTGAGCTTCTAAAAGTAAGTCTTTATAGGTTTGGGTTTTTTCTGATTTATCCGGTTGGATATAAACAATTTTTTGGTCTGTTTTGGCTGCTGTTTGTAAAATTTCAGCAAGAATAGTTGGGCTGTTTCCCGATATTACGGGGTAAATTTTTTTCATAGAGCTATATTTTTATCTCTTCCCTTACCTCCCTCTCAACTATGATAATTAACAACAGGAGGTGCAGCGGGTTTAACAGTAGGCCAACCTGCTTCCACTGGTGCTGTTGATTTTTCCATATATTCAGTGGTTGCCTGATTTGCTGCGGGAGACAGTTCGGTATTTGCTGCTGTGGCCAGCCAGCTTTGATAATCTTTAGCAGATTCAACTACTACATCTGCTTGCATAGTGGCAAAATATGTACCGCTATATTGGGAGTCAGTTAGACTATATTTCCCAACACGAATGGGAGTAAATTCAAAATTTATTGAATGGTTGGGAATAATGTCTTGCTTCAGTCGGAATGCTGGAATATAAAATCCATGCAGCACATCTTCTGAATTTAATGCTACCCGTACTCGCTTATTTGCTGGTAAATGTAGTTCAGTGCTAGTAACGCCATTTTCTGGATATCTAAATACCCAAGACCATTGTTTGGCAATAACTTCAATTTCTTCTACAGGTTCAGTTACAGGTTTTAGTGGGTCTGCAATTGCTGATTCCATTTCTAATGGTGTATGCAGATGTACTAATTCCATCGGTCCCTGAATTCCCATTTGTTGGTAAATATTGTAGCTATAAGCAGCAATCCAAAATACGAGAAAAATAGGAATTGCTGTCCAGACAACTTCTAGGGTGACGTTGCCTTCAATGTGGGGTCCGTCGCTGTAGTCATATTTAGCAGCACGTTGGAATAGAACTGAATACATTAGAGTTCCAGTTACCCCCAGAAAGATGAATGTACCAAGGGTGACGAGAAAACTAAATAGGTCATCAATTAATATAGATTCTGCTGCTGCTTGAGGTGGTAACCATGAATAGGATAGTCGTCCAACCCAAATACTAACAGCAGTTAAAACGAGAGCGATCGCTCCCAATGTCAAAATAGTCCTGATTTTCATATCAAAATACCCTACTAAATTACTTAGGGAAATCTAAAAGCATTAACATATAAAGACAAGTGCCTTTTTGGGGTCGAAAAAAGTGCCTGGTTTTCAGCTCTTGATGCTCATGCATGGCTTGTATTTTAGGCGCATAGTTGGGCAGAAAAATCATTCTTACAATTCTTACCGAAAAATTGTGATTTAAAGCCTCCCCTGAAAAGGGGATAAAAAGAAAAATTTCCTTAAGCGTCAATCCTATTACAGGAGAGGTAATTGTTAATTATTAATTATTAATTGTTGAATCCTACCTCGTATAAATTTCCCGTTCCTCCTGTCTCCTGTCTCCTGTCTCCTACCCCTACTAAAAGACTTTTGAGCGCAAACCCTACTTAAGCACTTGGTTGGGATTTTCGCCTATTTTTAGCAACGCATCAGCAGTATTATGTACTCCAAATTCAGCAGCTAACTGTGCTCCCAGAGTCCCGTGAACATACATCAGAAACATGATGAATAAACCCACTGCTAAATAGCTCCACTGCACTTGTTGGAGTTTGTCCTTAGACCAGATATAGCGTTGAAATCCTCTCCAGATTGTCATACCCACAATGAAGGCCAACAGGAACACACCACCAACACCGTGCCAGAGCATAGTATCCATAGCTCCCAACCCCCAGGCACTTTTTAGCTCTGCGGATGGTCTCGCTAGCATGATTTCATAAAAACCTGCTGCTACCGTGAAAAATGTAATTATTGATGAAGCTAGCATATTGTACCAACCTACATCAAAAAAATTAGAACGAGTAGTGGATATTGCTAAAAGTTTAAAGACTGGTTTTTGTAGAGGAAAGAGTATACCCACGATATCAAAGGCGATCCCCATAATAAACAAACCTAAAGTCAGATGAACTAAATTAGGATGAATTGGGATGCTGTATGGGAGACCATTTGCTCCTAATTGAGAACTCAAACTATCTATTAATTCTGGGTTCATTGTAAAATTCCCTCCTCGATCGCTTCTACTACTGGCACTGTATGTAACCCATATACCCAAACCAGTTTATCCCCAAGATATACCTGGAAGAAAACTATACCTACTAGCACCAACCCCAATCCCAGATATGGCATCGGCAGTTTTTCTGTATTATTTGAACGAATCACATACCGCCAACCAGTAAGTGCAGCAATGATTCCTGATAGAGACCAACCAATCAAGGTATGTAAATTTAGGACTGGTTGGACTACTTCGTAGGGTTGTGCCAGACCAGCTTCAAACTGACCAAATATTATGGCGATAAAAATAGAAATTGTGGCGAAAAACATATTCCACCAGCTTACTTCATATAAACGGTAATTACGAGTAAAATAACCAATAAGATCGCATACAAAAGCAAATAATACCATCGCTATTACGAAGTGGACAACGATGGGATGTATTGTATCTGGATAGGGTAAGTAATGATCGTTTAATGGTGGTAGATACTCCCACATAGTCTTCTCCTTCAGTAGATAAGTAGATATGCTTGAAAAAAATGTAAATTTTACGAGTTACTACAGGCAAATATTTTCATCAATTTTTTCTTACAACTTTCTAACTGAATTTATAAAATCTGTCTATTTTTTACCGTATCAATTCTCACAGTTTTTCTCAAAACATACTCATTTTTTTTCTTTAATCAAAGTGAAAAAGTAATGTAGTCAAGACAACATAATTTTTTTTTCAGATTTTACGGTTTGTCATAATTAACTAAACTATTTTTATTCTGAAAAGGTAAAAAATCTTATAATCTATAGGTCTGACAATCCTTAAAATTACATATCTTTTCTGTAATGACTATATAGCTTAATTTCAAAAGATTATAGGTATTTAATTAGAGGGGATTATAAGTCGGATTTTGTATTAGCAATAATCGACCTCAACTCTACAAAAGCTAGATATTTAATTAAAATTTAATATTATGATATTTTCAATCTGACTCAAATCCTGTAACTAAATTTACAGAACAATTTAATGTTTTTCACGCTAAATCAGTCTTGCTTTCCAGATTTTTTTATGCTATAATTGAGATTAGCTGAAAAAGTATTTTAGTAGGGGTAAGAGACAGGAAACAGGAGATAGGAGAAATGTGAATGAGCGAGGAGGTAGAAATAAGAATTGTCCCAAGATTGTTCTGCCCAACTATGCGCCTAAAATACTGACTTTTTGAGCGTTTTTGACTGAAACAGGCGCACTTTTTTCGTTCCCAAAAAAACACTTGTCTTTATAATATGTCAATGCTTTTAGATTTAATCAGCAGAGCAATAATTAATGATTAATATTAATCTTTATCCCTTATGGGTTTAATACCCCACCGTCTACACGGTGCAAATGCGGTTGGTGGGGTGAGAATCCCCATCGACCCCATTCTCCTGACTCCTGACTCCTGACTCCTTCTTCAAATTAATAATTTCCTTAAGAAGTTTTCTCTAATCAAGTTGGGAAGTGAGCGAAATTTGAGAATATATGTAACGAAGACAAACTTTCTCCACAATCGGAATGCTATAATTTATCTAAAATTAAGAATCTAAAATTGAGTTACTCTGCCCAGTAAATAACTACATTTTTGGGAGGATTAGTAATGATTTTTACGAGAAAAGACGATACAAACTTCACAACAACAGTTAGGGAAATAACTGCACCAAAAAAAACAAAACAGACGTTAGTAATTATTGACCGCCGTGTGGATAATTATCAGCAGTTGGTTTCAGGAACTTATCCAGAGACAAAAGTGGTGGTGCTGGATGTGAGAAAAGATGGCATTGAACAAATTACAGGAGCTTTATCAGATGAACTAGCTACCAGTCTTCATGTAGTTTGTCACGGTGCTGATGGTATTTTGTACTTGGGTAAAACTCCTGTGAGTCAGGAGAATATTTATCAATATAGAGGGTTACTGCAAGAATGGGCAGTTGAGGAGATTTTGCTTTATGGCTGTAATGTCGGTGGCGATCGCCAATTTCTCAATTCTCTCCACGAGTTAACAGGAGCGAATATTGCAGCATCGGCGCATCGGGTGGGAAATATTGCTAAAGGTGGCAGTTGGCAGTTAGAAATTCAGATAGGTCAAGTTAATTATGGGTTGGCGTTTTTGCCAGAAGTTATTCAGGAGTATTCGGGGGTGTTTGCAGTTTCCTTTAGCGAGCCTACTAATTTTGCAGTGGGAGATAACCCATTGTCAATAGCAGTAGGGGAATTCAATGGAGATGGCAATCTTGACTTAGCTACGGCTAATGGTTTATCCAATGATGTCTCAGTATTATTAGGAAATGGAGATGGCACTTTTGCTGCTCCTACTAATTTTGCGGTGGGAGATAACCCATTGTCAATAGCAGTAGGGGAGTTCAATGGAGATGGCAATCTCGACTTAGCTACAGCTAATGTTTTATCCGATGATGTGTCAGTATTATTAGGAAATGGAGATGGCTCTTTTGCTGCTCCTACTAATTTTGCAGTGGGAGATAACCCATTGTCAATAGCAGTAGGGGAATTCAATGGAGATGGCAATCTTGACTTAGCTACAGCTAACTATATTTCTTTGAGTGGTAGTGTCTCAGTTATTTCAGTATTATTAGGAAATGGAGATGGCTCTTTTGCTGCTCCTACTAATTTTGAGTTAGGAGATGAACTACGCTCAATAACAGTAGGAGAATTTAATGGAGATGACAATCTCGACTTAGCTGTGGCCAATTATTTCTTCGCTGATGTGTCAGTGTTATTAGGAAATGGAGATGGCTCTTTTACTGCTCCTACTAATTTTGAGGTAGGAGATTTCCCACTGTCAATAGCAGTAGGAGAATTTAATGGAGATGGCAATCTCGACTTAGCTGTGACTAATGAATTTGATGTGTCAGTGTTATTAGGAAATGGAGATGGCTCTTTTGCTGCTCGTACTAATTTTGAGACAGGATATGACCCAACCTCAATAGCAGTAGGAGAATTCAATAGAGATGGCAATCTCGACTTAGCCACAACTCATGGTTTCTCCAATGATGTGTCAGTGTTATTAGGAAATGGAGATGGCTCTTTTGCCAATCCTACTACTTTTGCAACAGGAGGTTATCCAGGGTCAATAGCAGTAGGGGAATTCAATGGAGATGACTATCTCGACTTAGTTATGACTAATTCCCATGATGTTGTCTCAATACTACTCAATACTACCGGACCTCCTGGCACTCCAGAAGACGATAATCTCTCTGGCACCTCCAGAAACGAATTGATAGATGGATTAGCAGGCAATGATACTATTGACGGTGCAGGGGGAAATGACACTCTTCTAGGCAATACTGACAACGACTCCCTCATAGGTGGTGCTGGCGACGATCAACTCGATGGCGGCTCAGGAATAGACATGATGATTGGTGGGCCGGGGAATGACTATTATGTGGTAGATAACTCAGAAGATACCGTCACAGAATTAGCCGATGCAGGTAATGATACTGTCAACTCCTCTATCACTTACACTCTAGGAGATAACTTAGAAAATCTCAATCTCACAGGCAACGATGCAATTAATGGTACAGGTAATAGCCTAGATAATACCATCACAGACAATATAGCAAATAATCGTGTTAATGGTAACGACGGCAATGACATTCTCAAAGCTGGAGGTGGTGACGATACTGTTAATGGTGGTAGTGGTGCAGACCAAATCATTGGTGGTAGAGGCAATGACCTGTTGCGTGGTAACGACGGCAATGACACTCTCGAAGGTCGCCCTGGGTTTGATATCTTACTCGGTGGCAATGGCGACGATATTTTAACAGGAGGTATTGGTCGCGATCGCCTCAATGGAGGTGCAGGCAACGACACTCTCACCGGTGGAGCAAGCATTGACCGCTTCATTTTCAACACTAACCAAGAGTTTGAAACCCCTACAATAGGTATAGATACAATCACAGATTTTGATGTACAACGAGACTTGATTTTGTTAGACAAAAAAACATTCACTGCTTTAGAGAGTGATGCAGGTGAAGGTTTCAGTGTGGAAACAGACTTTGCCATAGTTGAAAGTGATGATGCTGTTGCCACTAATGGTGCTTTTATTGTTTATAATTCTGCCAGTGGCGCATTATTTTATAATCCTAATGGTAGTGAATCTGGTTTAGGAGATGGTGCTCAATTTGCCGTTTTGAATAATGATGCTTCTCTGGAAGCGAATAATTTTCAAATTAGGTAGTAAAATTAATTGGCTAAATATTGCTACAAAATGAGCAACTAATTAGGATTTGCTGAAAAAGTCTTATGAGTGAGGGTAGGAGACAAGAGACAGGAGACAGGAGACAGGAGAAATGGGAATTATAGAGGAGGTAGTCGGAAAAATTGTCCCTCAATTTTTCTGCCATAACCATCCCAAAATACTAGCTTTTTGCAGCTCTTGCCACTGAAAAGCTGGTACTTTTTTCAACCCAAAAATGCTAAAACCTTTATATGTCAGTGCTTTTAGATTTAATCAGTAAACCCTAATTAATATCAGGGTAAGCATTCCGCAGGAAGAGCTGACTGCTAATAGCTGTTTGCGCAGCATTCCGGAGGAAATGCTTACATATCAGGAATTAGGATTATAACCCAATTCCAAATGATTAATTTAAGCAGTAACTGAAGTAGTTAATGTTGACATTTCATTTTGTTTAATCCACTCAAAAACTCGATTCAATGCCCACCAAACATCAGGATCTTGAGCATGAACTTGACAAGATTTACTACTAACATGAGCTACATGACCACCATAACGAGTTAACATTAAATCAATGGCAGAATTACTGTCACAAGCAGCTTTTAAATCTGCTGCAATTGTTGGGTCAAACATGGGGTCATCTTCAGCATAAATAATCAATGTTCGTTTTTTTATATGAGGTAAAAAATATAGAGGACTTGTTGCTTGATAGTAGGCTTCTACTGATGAAAATCCTAACTTTTCAATAACAAATTCTTCATCAAATTTCCAGATACAATCAGCACGCTCTATTGCCTCTGGATCGATAAAATCTGGATGATGTTCGTGAATTAACCAAACTAATTTTTTTAGGTTTTTAGTAATTCCTCTATCTAAGTATCTTCCTAAAGGAGAGCTATCTAAGTAAGATAGAGAACGTTGAGCTTCCAGACTGGGGCAAATAACTGCACAACCACCAATATCTGTTTCTGCTAACCCTAATTCTGGAGCCAAACTTTCTGCTACTTTTGCACCCCAAAGTGCTAGTTGTCCTCCCAAAGAATATGCAGTAAACCAAAAATTAGGCGGACAACCCATTGCTTTTGCTTGAGCAGCAATATGAACAAAATCTTGCCCTTCATAAATACCATCTGAAGTTAGAGTTTGTGATAATAATGCTGTCTTGCCATGGGCACGCCAATCAAATAAAATAATGGCATAACCTTGAGCATAAGCTTTGCGTCCTAATAGTTTTAAGAACCATTGATTATCTAACTCTCCTGTAATTCCATAAGTCCCAATAATTGTACCTTTTGGGTTTTCTGGAATAGCCATCCAGCCAAAAATTGGCACATTATTTGCTCCCATAAAAATTTTCTCTTGGTAAGAAAGCTTCGGAAATGTAGTAGTTTCTTCCCAAAAACGGGGTATCCAAAAGGCTGCATAAAGGGTCATTGCTAAACCATTTTTCAGGAACCACGGAGGAGTATAAGAAGGATAACCCATAGATAAATTTTAATCTGATAAAACTTAAATTTGTTGATTAGATAGTATATCAGTTGGCGATGAAATTTTATAATCCAGAATTTTTCGGTCAATAATACCAAATTGATAAGTGTTTGCTACAAATAGCTAGGATATTTCGTAAGGAGTCAGGAGTCAGGAGTCAGGAGTCAGAATGAATGGCTTCAATAGCATTTTTCAGGTCGGAAATCATCTTTTTTGTCAAAGGGAATATCCTGCACCTGTCTTTTTATTTCTCTTACTATTCGTAACATTCTTTTTTTTTAATTGGTATAATATCATGTCCGTTTGAATACTTATAAATCAGGGAGTAGGGAGTAGGGAGTAGGGAGTAGGGAATAGGGAATAGGGAATAGGGAAAATATAGAGATTTGCTCTGCAAGTGACAGGATAGTTTTTTTCATCACTAATTATCCGGACATGATATAACTGGTCTTTATAATTTATAAGTAATTTAACCACCACTTGCCTCGATGCTTTTTCTTATACTTAGCAAACCAGTCACAGATAATGTATAAAAGGAAGGTTATTAACAACCAAATTAGATAAACAATTGGTAAATCATACCCAAATTATTTTGGTTTCCAATTGATGCCTACTTGGGAGAAAGTAAAAGGTTCTATACCATATCTAGACAAGGCAAATAAAATAGCGGTTAGATGAATTAAGTAGATGTGGATAACATAGAAAAATAATGGTTGTTGCCCTAATATAATTAATGGTTTAAAATAACGTATTTTTGTTTTTTCCAAACAATAAAGTAATAATATTGCTAGACCGAGTGTAATTAGTAAATAGAGTAGAGAAGGCGGATATTTATGACAATTGATAAAGGATAGTAAGGTATTAGGAAAGTTAGACTGGATTGACCAAGGATTGGGGTCGCCATAAATATTAGTTGCTCGGATAATGATAAAAGCAGCAATCGTACTTAAACCGATGTTTATTAATAGCTGAAGTCGCCGTTCTTTTTCCATTTCAAACAGTGTTCCGAAAGCATAACCTAATGCCATTACTCCGATCCAAGGAATCAGAGGATAGAGGATAAACAAGCGAAACCCAGAAATTGGTTCAATCATTTTTTGCTCGTGAAGTATTGTCCAAATCCAACCAATATTTCCTAATTGTTCTGCTTGTACGTTATCAAAAAGATTATGTCCGAATATCAGGAAAATTCCAATTGTCGCAATTATTCGAGTAGGAAGATAAATTATTGCTGCTAAGAAAATCATCGACCATCCGATCGCCCACAATACTCCGGCAGCAGAAAAAGTGAAATTCAAGTCAAACCTCCAGCTCAAACGTACTACTGTTAAATCTAGAAATACTAACCACAGTCCTCGGAGCAACAAAAACCGAGAAAGTTGTTGTTTAGTTTTGCCACGTTTGAGAGAGAGATAAGCACTAATTCCTGCTAAAAAAATGAATGTAGGCGCGCAAAGATGAGTCACCCATCGTGTCAAAAACAGAGGAATGTTTGACTGAGTAAGGTCTAAGGGGTTAAAGTCGGCATTGGAAAAAAATCCTCGTACATGGTCTAATGTCATTAGCACCATTACTACTCCACGCAAAAGGTCTATTGATATTATTCGTGGAATGCGGTCTGGAGTTTGATTATTTGCGATTAAGACTCGCTGGTTTATATTAGATTTTTCCATCGGTGAGCGTGATAAATTAGTTGCTATTCAAACAACCAACATTTTTACAATATTTTCCTTTCCACAAGATAACACCATTGGCAACAATTTCAATATTTGAAGTGTATTTTACATCTGAAGAGCGATCGCGAATTATATCATGTCTGGTTGCATCGTTAGTGTATAATCAAGTTGAAGAAAAAAAGAGCGATACGGCGCTCCACCACGCTCCACGAACGCCACTATGCCAAAACGCTTTATAGAACCCATTGGATATGTCAGCATCTAGCACATATTTAGATTTTTTGTTGATGCTGGCATAGATGGCTGCTATGGCATCATGCGTTGGCCACCGGAAAAGACCATAGCTATTAGGTTCAAAACGTCCCTCCCATTCTGCTTCCATACCTAATTTCACCAGGACTTGTAATGCATGATCGTACATTGTTGGAATTCCCAGCGGTCGTTTTTCATCCTTTCCTGGTTTTGGTATCTAGACTCTAAAGATAGATTTTAGGTAAAAAGGGTATAAATCCAGTATTGATAAGGGTTTTAGCCAATTTTATGGATTTGACGTCTTTCCCCTGCCTAGACATTTTTTCGGCTATAAACTAGCCAAAAAAATGTCTACAGCAGTTTTTATTTGAATCGACCACAGTAGGGACGTTCCATGGAACGTCCCTACAAGTATTATTGTTTTGAATGTGTGGTTCACCAATCTGAAAAGCGCTGTAAGTACCATTATCTAGGAATAACTGAAGTTATTAGCCAATATAGCTTATGCCTGAAAAAATTTTTCTCTACATTTTTCTCTACAATTGTAGGTTTTGTAGGTTGTTTCATTACCTGTAATAATGAATTTAAAGCATAATCTTCAGATGAGTTGACTTGCCGATCAAAAAGAGCAATATTCATCGCTAAAGGAAGAGCGATCGCTGCTACATCTGGCTCTAATTCTTCAACTAATAAATCGATAGATTGAGGTACTCTAATCGCAGAACGAATTCCGTCTAACATATTTTCATCTAATCCCAATTGTTGTAAATTAGGACATATTTCTTCCCATTTAATTTTCTGATTTGGTTCCCCTGCTTGAATAAGATAAGCTATCAACCTTTGCAGTTTTCCTTGTTGTTTGGCTGTCATTATTTGGATCGGTTCGGTTGCAGTTATTTCTTGGGAACTATTTTGAGGTTTTTCTATATTAATGCCATCGACAATTTTTTGCCAATCTTGGTTATCGCAAGATTCTGGTTTTTCTACAGTTAAGGAAATAGTTATTTTTTTGTCTAGATTAGCATTAAGTTCGATTACTTCTGCTTTTACTCCCAAAAAACCTAGCCATTTAGCAATTGTATGAATTAATGTTAGACGGGTTGAGTGACAGTTTGCTAATAACCGAACCTGGGTCTGAACCATGGGACGAACTATTTGTGTCAGCATTATGGTTAACGTACTGTCTTAGCTATAAATTTACCTTTTTAGAGCATAACTAATTTTTCTAGTATGAATAGCAATTTTAGCTACAGATTTTTTTTACGCTTATAGTAATCTGATTCAATATCAAAAATTGAAGATTTAGCAGGTTGGGTTGATAAATTTTACCACAGCTTATCCATTATCTTTGAATAATCACAATAAAAAATTAGTTGTCCTGCTCCCTAAGGTGTGAAGATATATATTTTTTAATTTTTTCCCACACTTCCCACACTTCCCACACTCTCTCTACCATTACTATGCACCACCACCAAAAAATTTAAGGAGTAAGGAGCAGGGATAAATTTATTTGCGCAGCATTCCGCACCAAAAAAATATTCTTTCTCAAGAGAATAACATTTTTATTATGGCTAATTAATGAGACTTGATATAGAACCCATTTGGTATCTTCATAAATATCAAGTTTTTTTAGCTAGGAGACAGGAGACAGGAGACAGGAGGGAAGATGTGGGGAGAGATCATACAAAAAATTCAACACTCCTTCATATGATTTTTCCTCAAAATTGATGCGCGAAAAAACTTGACTACCATAATTATATAGATCTCAAATGGGTTCTATAATACCAAATTGATAAATATTTGCTACAAATAGCTAGGATATTTCTTAGGAGTCAACCCACCCGCGCGCCCCTCCCAGGAGGGGGAGTCAGGAGGACCGAGTCACACGGGAATAGCTTCAATACCATTTTTCAGGTTGGAAATCATTCTTTTGTCTTGGTGCGCTACCAGGTGCGACTGGCGTCGTCGCGGGGTCGCACCGCTCTCTTGGTCGATTGGAGGCCAGCGAGGAGACCCGTTCTTGCAGACCCGCTCCGAAGATCGCCATCCCACCCTTCGGGAAGCTACGCAACGACCGCTTTGTCAAAGGGGAATATCCTGCACGTGTTTTTTTATTCCTCTTACTATTTGTAACATTCTTTTTTCACGCTTGGTATAACACCTAAAACCTAACACCTAAGACCTTCTTCATGGCATTCTGGCAAAATGTTCTAACAATAATCTATGAATAAAAATGTAGCCTCCTCCTACTTTCTGTAGAAAAATCAACTGAGTTGCATAGTTAAGAAAACGAGTATAATTCCAAGGGATATAACCATTAAAATACAAAATAATTCGTAAAATAAAATGTTTTACACAAGCTTCCCCTCCTCCCACAGCTAATCCGAAAATCAACCCATATTCACCCCAATCTATGAAGTACCAGTCTAATAATTTAGCAGCTAAACTCATTACTATTGCACCAACTAAACCAAAGATAAAAGCATTTTTTGTTGACTGCCAAATTCCTTGATTAGGAACAGTTACTTCTTCTATTCCCGGACCTGTCATACCACGGACTATTCCCAAAACTAGACCTAAACTTAATCCAGATATTGCTCCTCTAAGTAGAGGATGACTAATTTGATTAGGAATTTTTAAATTATAGTAGAAAATAACTGTAGATAATAAACCATAAATTAGTCCGATAGTTATGCCAATAACTACTTGGTTGATAGTATATTTTCCTAACCATCTCAAAGTAGTGACTGTTTGAATAGTTTTAAATCCAAAAAAACGCCAAAAATATACAAAACAAAATGCTACAAGTAAAGCCATTTTAGGCAAATTTAAAAATTGATAAAATAAGTTCCATAATACGAAGAATATTATCGTCAAAAGAGTAATAATATAACCAATAATATAATTTTTATTTCGTAGCCAAGTTGGCTGCATTATTTCAATTAAAAATACAGTTTCTGACTCGCTTACCATTTGCTTTGCTAACCATATCAGCCATTTTTTGACTTTCTCTTGAGAATAGGGAATATTAGCAGAACGCCGCTTAAACATTCGCTCAATATAAGCATTAAATAAATGTTCTCTGAGTTCAACATTACTGCGACTAGGTAACTCTTCAATTGATATTCCTTGATAAGCTAAACTGATAATACTTAAAATTAAAGGAGACCGAGAAAATTCTTGCAATTTAACATCAGATTCTAATGCTTTTCTGACTGCTGCTAATTCTGAACCTGCATTTTTTAAATATTCTTGAATTTGCTCTAAACTTAAGGGCTGTAAATAAATAGCTGCTTGAAATTTTAATTGACTTGCAAGAGCTTCATAATCACGAATCCGGCTACAAACTACTATTTCTGTCTGCCCGTATTCTTGACATAATTTATTCAAAGCATCTACACAATCTTCTCGTTTTTCTCTACTAACTTCATCTAAACCATCAAGTAGTAAAAGTAACCTTTGTTCTTTTATCCAAGCTTTGCTAATTTGTTGAGAAACTTGATATTTAGTATGTAATTCTATAACTAACCAATCAGCGATCGCTTGTTTTTTACCTTCCCAAGAAGACAAGTTAAAAACAACAGGTATTGGTTGAGTTAAATCAGCTTCAGTTCTATTAATTAAATCTCGTGCTAATTCTAATAAAGTTGTCGTTTTGCCAGAACCAGGTTCACCCAAAATTAATAAAGTTCGCCCCGCGCCTAATTCATCAAATTTATCAATAATTCGAGTACCAGGCGGTAATTTTTGCTGGGGATTTTCTAAGTCTGACCATAGTAAACCCCAAGGACGATTTACTGCATTTTTTCGTTCTTCTAATCCTAGTTCAATTAATACTTTGCCGTGCAAGGAAGTTTCTAAAACACCTTTAACCCAATAATTTTTTACCTTGTTCAACAATATCTGACTATTTCGATATTCCTGCCGATTTATTAATAAGTTAGTATCCGAATTTCGCAGATATTTACTATCTTTTACTATTCCCGCTTCTGGCAAAACATTATTTATCCAATTTAGATTAAAAATTGCTTCATAAATGCGATTATAAACCTTTAATTTACCTCGGTTATGAATAACTAACCCAGTTAATCTTAATTCTAATTGTTCAGGACTTTGATTAACTTTTACTCCTTTTGTCTGCAAAATTTTTTGATATAACAATAATAACTTCTGACGTTGATTACTTAATAAGAGGCGATCGCGAATAGTCCGTAAATGTTGTGGTTCATCCTGACTTTCCCAATTATCTATTATCATGCTTCGGACAAAATTTTCTACCCATTCTTTCTCCCTACCAAGGGGAATAAAAGACTCAGATTTTAGGATGAGTTGGCATAGCTTCTGAGTCAGAAAAGGTTGCCCCCCAGTCCAATTTAATATTGCTTGTAATATTTGTTGATGATTATTATATTTTGTAGCTAATCCTGTTACTAAAGGTTGAGCTTCTTTAAAACTAAAACCAGTTAATTCTATTCCACGACCAATGTTAAAAGGACTCCCAATTTTATCTCTAATTAGATCAGCAGGAGTAGCTACACCAAAAAAAGAAAAAGTTAAACGTTTATATTCCTGATTTTGCCCTCTTTTGTCGTAACAAGAGCGAATCACCCTAAAAAAATCATCTACTTGAAATTTTAAACTAAGGGTACTATCAATTTCATCAATAAAAATTATAATATTTCGGGAAATTAACTTGAGAATAATCGATTGAATAAATTTGCTAAAACGCTGCCCATAAGATAAATTATTATGCTCAAACCACCAACTTGTTAAATCGAAGCGATCGTATAAATCCAAACTACTAATAATACTGTCAATTACACTTGCATACCACTGTTCGGGAGTAATGTCTAAATTACCAATTGCACTTAAATCGATACCAGCACAAATAATTCCTTCCGTTTGTAAAATTTCCATAGTTTGTATTCGCAAACTAGACTTACCCATCTGTCGAGAATTAAGAACATAACAAAATTCTCCTGCTTTTAATCCACGATATAATTCTAAATCTGCTTGACGTTTAATATAGGTAGGAGAATCAATTGGCAAACATCCACCAACTTGATATTGATAATTTGTCATAGCTTATTTTGACAGAAGGAAAAAAAATAAAATTTTTATATTTTCGAGGTTTTAGCAATTATACCAACTTTAATTGATCTGAAAAAATATTATTTATCACTAAAGTGGTTTGAGCAACCTACATTTTTCCAATTTGTCACAAATTATCGAGAGTTTGAAAGAGGTGAAAATATTTTTTTATAGATCGAGTTAGCGATCGCCGGATAGTATGATTGAAACCAACTTTTCATACTTTTACCAGAGGTCTAATTCCTGACTATCCCCCCATCAATTTATAGAAACCATTTGAGAGCTATTTAAAAAGAGATGGGGAGATGGGAGCATTTTTCTACCTTTTTCCCCTTTCAAAATAGATGGGTAGATGGGGAGGTTGGGAGACAGGGAGCTGGGGAGTATTTTTCTACCTTTTTCCCATATTCATTCCCTCCACCTCCTGACTCGGTTCTCCTGACTCCTGAGTCCTCGCAAAAAGCTGAATCGCCCACAAAGATACCAAATGGCTTCTATAATGGGACTTAAAAATTTTTAGGTCGAAAAATGGCGCTCGTGTCAGTCTAGATAAGGAAATTACATCAATGCCCTAAAAATGCCTAGAACCCTTGGTAATTAAGGATTTATGCATTTTTGACGTAAAAGCCTCTGCCCATCTATATTTGAGCCTATTTTCTGGCTTTATTGTGTGTAAGTCCCACTAATAGGTATTTCTTAAGTTTTGTAGTAGAAACTTTACCTGAACATTAGAAATATCCGCGCTTTCAGGCCGGAGAGGATGTCAAGTTTGAACATTGGTTTTGTATTCTTAATTATTATCAGAAGCTGACAGACCAAGATAAACCAGCAATGTTAATTTTTGAGAAAAATAAAGAATTGATGGATGCTGAAGCTACTTTTATTTGAAGTGTAGAAAAATTGCTAGCAATATCTCCATCTTAAGTGAAAAAAATAATCGCGAATACTTATAGCGATTTTCACAAAGGTAGACTATAGACAAAATATAAGTATGTTTTAAGTTTAATAAGTTACAGACCTGACAGATGTATTCTATGTTAATGAAAACCGCTATAATTTTGAAAAATCTTGAAAAGAACAACACTCCTCAAATACAAAGCAGGGATGTTCCATCGAACATTCCGATAATTATCGTTTTCATTGACTATTTTAAGGCAGCCTATTGTGGGATATCTTCCCATTGTAGGGACTGCCGCGCAGGATAGCTTGTGCAAAAAATACTCTCGACATCTAGCTATTTTACGATTAGCTACTTGATAATGGCGTGAGGTTTCTGCAACAGTTAAATATTGAAGATGACCCTATATCATGGAGATACCTGAGATGGAGACGAGGGAGGTAAGTCTTCTATTTGAGCTAAGGTTTCCTGAATACGCGGAGTTGCGAAAAACCTTTTTGCATCCTCCAGCAAGCGTTTTCCCCACAAGTTTTGGTCAAGATAATCAATATCTGCATATCTACTATCTAGTTGTAGAGCTTTTTCTCCCATAGCAAAACCTTGTTGTTTATCCCCTTTAGTATAAAGAGCTACTGATAGCGCTAGAAGTGGTTCTGCTGCCTTACTATCTAAAGAGATAGCTTCACGCCATTTTCTGATCGCATCATCCACATTTCCCATCTCGTACTCAACTAAGCCAATATTATTAATTGCAGGCCATAGATTTTTTTCGAGGGAATAAGCTTCTTCATATTGATCGATCGCTCTTTTAAACTTACCACGTTTGTAATAAGCATTACCTAGATCGAATAAAGCACCAGGACTATCTGGTTTGAACTTCAAACCTGCTCTTAACTGCTTGATAGCTTCTCCATACTCAGCTTTTTGAAAGTAAGCTCTACCAAGAATAAATCGAATATCAGCATTACTTGGATCGAGTTCTTGAGCTTGTTCTAGAGCTGTAATACCTTCTTCTAACTCTTCAGCTTGAATGTAAAGACTGCCTAATAGTGCCCAGGTCTGTTGACTATTTGGGGCTAACTCAGTGGCCAATTCAGCTCTTGATAAAGCTAACTCAAATTGTTGAAATCTTGCTAACTGTACAGCTTCCTCAGCTAAACTTAAACCCGTTTGTTCCAATTGAGCTGAGTTTAGCTGTAGTATGTGAGGAACTAATGCTTGTCCCAGCATCGGTTTCACTGTAGTGCCCCATAGGCCAAGGGTAATGAATAAAGAAACTAAGAAATTTCGATTTGGCACGGTAAAGAGTATTTATGGTTAAGAAGTTCAGTTGAAAGTATAAAGTATATAATATGATAGGATACCATTCGACTAAACTTACCCAAACTTACCCAAAACGGTATTTTGAGCTTTGGAGCTAGCTTCCTGCGCGTGCTGACGCAATGCTGCGCAAACACTGAAGACCATTGACCCCAGTCTGTAACTTATCTTCTCCACAGGTTTAAAATCCCTGGAAACTCCACCTAGTAATTCAAGTATAACAGAAGTTTTGCCATTTACCACTAAAAAATTTGAAAAAAAGTAGGGAAAGAGTATATTTAGGTAGGATTTGAGCTTCTGTTTTTACCCTAAAAATTTTATAATTTGCAGTATACTACTATTACATATATCTGAAAAAGAATCTGAAACCCTTATCCTGTCATAGGTGAAAATCTAATTTCTGGAGATGTCTATTGGAAATAATATATCTATAAATAATACATCTATAATTTCCGCTTCAGACTTTTAATAAATTCTCTTGGTAAAGATCCTCTGCTCTTTTTTTTTCAGTAAGGACTGTCTGATTTATATTTTTTCTTTTCTAGAGCGTGAACAGTATTCAATTAAACTATTGGTATAATAATTTCAAATTCAGTACCCTTGCCTGGTAAGGAATTTAGTTTAAGCTTTCCACCATGTTTTTCAGTAATAATTTGGTAACAAATAGCTAGACCCATACCTGTTCCTTTACCTACAGGTTTAGTGGTAAAAAAATTTTCAAAGATTCGATCTTGTATTTCTAGAGGAATACCTTGCCCATTATCAGCTATTCTAATAGTCAACCAATCAGACTCTTTCCTAACTATGACTTCTGTGCTTATTTCAATTTGAGGTTGCCAATCACACAAGTCCAATTCAGCTAATTTTTCATTAAGTGCATCAATACTATTACTAATTAGATTCATAAATACTTGGCTAAGTTGACCAGAATAGCAACTAATCATTGGTAAATTTGTACAATAATTCTTAAGAATTTTGATACCATTTTTAAGACGATTATTTAAAATAAGTAAGCTACTATCTATACATTCATGGATATATGCTTGTTTCTTTTGAGACTCATCCATGTGAGAAAAATTGCGAAGACTATTCACAATTTTCAGAAGTTGTTCCGAACCCAATTTAATACCTTGAGTCGTCTCAGCTAATTCTTCCTGTAAAGAATCATAATCTATTTGTTCTTTAATTCGATTGATAATTGGAGATGGCTCTGATATTTGATCATAAGCAGATAAAAGCTTAGTAATTTCTTCTAAATAAGAAGTTAGAAATATTAAATTATTCCAAATACAGTTAACAGGATTTCTAATTTCATGGGCTACCCCGGCAACCATTCTTCCCAAGCTTGCCATTTTCTCCGTTTGAATAGCTTTTGCCTGAGTTTGTTTTTGTAGTAGATAATTCGTAAGTTCGTGAATATTTGACTGAGCGACTAATAACTGATGCACATCCAAAAGTCTATAAACATTAGCTTCTATTTCTACAACTATTGGGTCATATAATAACTCAGGCTGTCTCTGCAAAGATTTTTGTGCTGCTTCTACTATCAACGTATTACCAGGAAGAATAGATATATCTGTTTTGGAGACATGATATAAAGCTTCTATAGGTCGCTTGTAAAACATCTCCATACCATAGCGACTTCCCATTTTTTCAAAAAATAATCTTCGGGAAATCATACCAACTAATTTATCTTGCCGATCTCTCAAAATCACACCAGGCAGCAAAGGGTTGGCTTCAAACACAGTTGCAATATCTTTCCCAAGGTAGCTAGATACAATTTGAAAGTCTTGCAGAGGTAGTTCCTGTATAGTTGACTCTAAAGATAAAAATTGACTTTTAACCTCTAAATTAGGCACAATAAATGAATCTGAATATGACTCATACAAAGCAAACATATTAAGGGAATTCCTAGTATTTTTGTATCAATAGATACTATTTATCAAAATATTCCTGATAGTTTGCTTGCACATCTGGAATATATTATCATGGCTATCTTTAACTTTTCTAGCACAATCCTCAGAAGATCATCAGAGCTGATAACAATTGCTTAATTTTATTTCTTAATAGATTTGTTTGTTTTATCTAATATGTATAGATTATGTGGCCTATATCTTGGTCACAAATAAAAAAAGGTTTAATTATTTCATTGCATACTACTTGATAGATAATAATCTATATAGTTGGATACTATGATAAATTTATGACTGTAAATGTAGGTAAATCAGTAATTATTCTTATAAAATTTAAGTAAGTAAATTGAGCAAAGTACTCAATATTTTTATCTATAACTAATACCAATTTTATGTGAGGTTGCACAGAATTACGTGTTAGGTATTAGGTGGCGCGGTGGCACAGAATTATGAAATTTATTAACTTGTATATCTTGATCTACAATCAACTCTGATTAAAACATTATTCTATGCAACTTCATATTAATTTGGTATAACTATAATATATAATTCTGTAACGATACCAGTTATTTTTTAATAAATTGGGATCAAAATTTAATAAATTGAATATATGTAAATATGTGTATGATTATAGTTTAAGATATATGGATTCACTAAGCTTACCTACTTACTTAAGTAGAAATACAAGTACTCACCCGTAAGAGTTGTCATAAATCCTCAACTTTCTATATCAACAGTTTGAAAATCTTTATCCACGCTGCCTTTTTCCAGAATATTTATTATATAATCATCAAAGATGGCTGCTAGATCAAATCCTCTTAATTAGCTATAAATACTGTTTTTTTCCTTAAACTTAAATAACAGCAAAATTACTGTAGGACAAAAATATTCTAGTAATGAGTTTGGAAGTCTGCTCTATAGACGATAGGGTAAACATTAGTAAGGATTTTACTTATTTAATATTAAAATTAAACTATTTTGTTATCTAATATGGATTCAACATTGACTGCGTTACAAGAACTAATAGAAATAGTAGCAAAATTACGTTCTCCAGATGGGGGGTGTCCCTGGGATTTAGCTCAAACTTCAGAAACTTTAACTCCTTACATTATTGAAGAAGCTTATGAAGCAGTTGATGCAATAAAAAGCGGAGAGAAAGAAGCAGTAGTTGATGAATTAGGAGATTTATTATTACAGGTGGTTTTGCAAGCACAAATAGCTAGTGAAGCAAATGATTTTACTTTAGCTGAAGTCGCTCAAAATATTAATCAAAAAATGATTAGAAGACATCCTCATGTATTTGGAGATGTGAAAGTAAATAGTACAGAAGAAGTTAAGCAAAATTGGGAACAAATCAAAGCAGCAGAAAAAGGAGAAACTAATGATTTATTTAGTACAAAACTCAGTCGATACGCTCGACAGTTACCTCCACTTATGGCAGCAATGAAAATTTCTAAAAAAGCTGCTGCTCTTGGTTTTGAATGGGAAAATATTGAAGGAGTTTGGAGAAAATTTCACGAAGAAGTTGGGGAGTTTGAAGAAGCTTTACAATCTGAAGATCAGGAACATCAACAAGCAGAAATGGGAGATATTTTATTTGTTTTGGTGCAATTGGCAAGGTGGTATGATTTGAATCCAGAACAAGCTTTACAAGGAACTAATCATCGATTTTTGCAACGGTTTGCTTTAGTAGAAACAATGTGCAACCGTCCTCTTTCTGAGTATACTTTGGCGGAGTTTGAACAAATGTGGCAAAATGCAAAAGCACAATTAGCAAGGGAAAAAAAGAAGTATGTATAGCAGTTAGAAATTGGATGAAATACAAATTTATAGATAATTGGCTCTATCAGATTTTAGGTAATATTATGTCCGTTTAATAGGGTGATGAAAAATTTTCTTCTCTTGTTCCTGATTCTTCCCTCCTGACTCCTGACTCCTCGCTTGTTATTTATAAGTATTTAATTGGACATGATATAAGTATCAAGAAACTTAAAATTATTCTTGAATCAAACTTAATTCCTATTATTGATTTTGTTGCACCAAATTAGCAAACTCAATCATCACTTTTTCATACTTTTCACCCGCCACTTCTAATAAATCAATATGACCAGCACCATCAACCCAAAAGGAAAGTTTAGGCTCATTAGCTGTGTTAAAAAGTTGTTTCCCCTGGGAAAAAGGAATCACTCGGTCAGAATTTCCGTGGATTACCAAAACTGGGCAATTAACATTTTTTATCTTATCAATATTGCGAAACCTGTCAAAGGGATAAATAGGGATGCGCGTCACAACCCGAAATGCAGTTGTAAATGAACTTTCAACTACTAAACCAGCCACAGACTGCCGGGATGCCAAATCTACTGAAGGCCCTCCACCAACTGAACGTCCATAAACAATAATTTGGTTTGTAGGTATGCCCAACTGTTGGGTCAAGTATTCATAAGCTGCATTAATATCTTGGTAGGCATTTTTCACTGAAGGATTTCCCTGACTTGTTCCATAACCCTGATAGTCGTAGGAAAATATACTAAACCCAATATCTCGCAAATCTCGCAACCTGGGCAAAATTTCCCCTAGGTCTTCAGCATTACCATGACTGTAGAGAATAGTATACTTTGCTTTGGGTAATGCTAAATAAACACCTGTAATTTGGACTGTATTACTAGACTGAAGCTTGACAAATTCCTGGTTTTCTTGATAGCTAGATGGACGGGGTAAAAAAATCAGCCGATCTGAGAAAAAGAAAGCCCAAAAACCAACAAGGACATAGATAATTAGGGTAGATCTGATTAGTCTAAGAACAGAAAATTTCCCTATAAGTAATCCTATAATATTTTTCTTATCCATAAGAAAGAACTGGATATTTACCTATATTATTCTATACGGAATAATTTGTAACGCAGGTCTAGTGTTGAGCTGGCTAGCATTATTTGTACTATTGCGAGGAATATAAATGCAATTAGAATTTCCAGATGACCTCAAGTATCTTGAAACCCACGAGTATGTAAGAATGGATGGCGAAATTGCCACTATTGGTATCAGTGCCTATGCTATTGAGCAGTTGGGAGATATTGTATTTCTGGAGCTTCCAGAGGTGGGAGATCAAATAGAAAAAGAAGGATCGTGTGGCAGTGTTGAGTCTGTCAAAGCAGTTGAAGACTTGAATGCTCCTATTACTGGTACAGTAATAGACCGCAATGAAGAAATATTAGAAAGTCCAGAGCGGTTATCAGAAGAAGACCCATACATAGAGGGTTGGCTGATGAAGGTGCGCGTTAAAGACCCTGATGAACTAGAAGGAGATGATATTTATTCTGCTGAGGAGTATCGTGAAATGGTAGAAGGAGAGTAGGTAGTAACCAAAAATATTCTCAAATCTACAACAATAGCTTGACTAAGTTCATTATACACCTCCGAACAATAATGTAGAGATGTTCCATGGAATGTCTCTACAAAGGTTGCTTGAAAATGATGGAGGAGTCATTTCAGTTATCAGTTATCAGTTATCAGAAAAAATCAGGAAGAGGAGAAGAAAGTTTTTTTTCACGCTATTAAACGGAAATTATATCAGCCTTAAATGATGAAAATTTTTCAGCAGGGGTAGACTTTTTCTGGCTAAGTTATTTGAAATAGTATCTAGTTATATCAAATCCGTTTTATTGGACATAAAAAAAATTTCCAATCGTCATAACTATGCTCATCAAAGTGATTCTCTCTACTCCTGAACTCCTGACTCCTAAATACTTAACCATTCTATAACTGTTTAACCAGATTTGATATTAAATAAGTATTTTTCAGATTATTTACCTTATCTGCGTTTATTAATTTTTCTGCCTTATTTTCTCTAACTACGGAGGAGTGATAACTCAGGAGTCAGGAGGAAAAAATCAGGAATTAGGAGAAGAAGGATAAGAAAGTTTTTGATCACGCTATTAAACGGAAATTATATCAGCCTTAAATGATGAAAATTTTTCAGCAGGGTGTAGATTTTTTCTGATAACTGATAACTGAAATGACCTTATCTGTCTTTATTAACCTTTCTGCCTTATTTTCTTTGCTGAAGTTAGTGGTATTAATGTTATTTTATTCCTCATCATAAATTGTTTTTTGTGAATTTATCTGGTCAAGCATGGCTGATATTTTTTTTAGTTAATTTGGCTATCTTAATTCCCGGATTATGATAATTTGAAGGTGATCTGATATAATAGGAATATATAAAAAAAATATAGTCGGGGTAGTACAATGAAAAAATATATATGGTTTAGTTTAACTGTCATAATCGGCTTAATACCTATATCTGTAAAAGCAGAAACATGGAATGGGGAAAAAATTTCTCAGATGATTGGTGCTATGAGTTGGTGTACAAATAATGCTGCTAAAAATCCTTCGGAAGCATCTATTTATCAATCTGCTAGACGTGCTGGAACTATAGCACTTGAGAAGGCTATTATTAATGGAGATATAGATAGTAATGAAAGCCTGAAAATTTTAAAAAAATCAGAGAGAGAGGGAAAGTATTTTGACCAAACACTGAATCCAGAGCGTTGTAAACAAATCTGGCAAAGTGTTAATGAAAATCCAAAATTTTAGAGACTGTTTGTAAATGTTATTAAACTACAACAGGAATTGACAATAATTAGTTCCTGAAATCTTTGTAGTTTTTACCGAATAATTAAGGTTGAAAGCATCTTCTTCTTTGAAGAAATAAAGAAAAAAATCCTGTTTGCCAATCCTAATCGGTTTTCAAGGGAGGTAATTGTTAATAATTAATTGTTGAAGATATGCTTCATCTATAGGACTACGCAAATAGGACGCGGATATTCCTCTATTCCCTACCCCCTACTCCTTACTCCCAATTCCGGTGCGGAATGCTGCACAAACCACTCAAATTTATTGTCAAACGCCAAAGAACTTACTGCTATATCACCCTGGGCGATCGCTAAGGACATTGTTCATTAGAAATTTTTCCATCTGGCATAATTGTTTGACACAAAGTAGCAAATAACAACGTTGTTTTTTTATCCAGTTTTGCACCACTAAGATTTGCATTAGTTAAGTTAGCTTGACTTAAATCTGCACCTCGCAAATCTGCATTATTTAATGTAGCAAAACTGAGATTTGCTTGATATAAGTTGGCATTATTAAGTTTAGCTTCTACTAATCTTGCATAACTTAAATCAGCTTCTACCAAAGTAGAATTTGTCAATTTGGCATGAGTAAAATTAGTACCACTTAACTTGGCTTTTTCTAAATTAGCATTCATTAATTGAGCATTTTCTAGATTAACTCGATCCAGAGAAACTATTCGATTGCAATCTGCATCTAATTGTCTGCATCGAATTAATTCTGTATCATATAGAAATTGTAATAATAATCCTTTGAGTATTTTATTATCTTCTAAACGAATTGATAAAGCTAATGTATTAGCCCTAATTAAATCTAAATAATCAAATTTATCCGTATCAGTATTATTAATATTTGATCGATCTACCAAAATTTCTCGTATTTCTTTCAGGTAGTTTTCCCATATTTGTTCGTGGAGGCGTTTATCAGCAATTTGTTCTTGAATCTGTTCTAAATCGTAAGTAATAAAACTGGCAATTAAACCGATAAAAACAGGCAAAAATATTTTCTCAAAAACTTCCCAAGGTTCTTTCTTAGCTATAGAGGATAAGAGGTTATTCAAGTAGATAACTGGATGAACTCTTTCTGGCTTCATTGTAATCGGGTTTAACTCTTTTTCCCGATAGATTGCAAAGACAAAAATAAAGAAAAATATGAAAGTAATTCCTATAGTATATCTGAACAAAGGCAAACTATTAATTTGTTCTAAAATAGATTCCCAATTAAAAAAATCTTCTCTTGAGTCATGCTGCCAAGTTTCAATTTGAGCATAATTAACAGTACGATCGAGTACTTGATTCTGGCGTAACTTAACTACACTAAATGATACTGATAAAATACTCAAAATTCCTAAGCCAGCAGCAATAAATTTTATTTTCATAGTCAAAAAAATACTATAGTAATCCTATTTTATTTGTGTATAAAAATCTTACTATTTTTAGGAAACAGGGAACAGGGAACAGGGAACAGGGAACAGGTAAGAGTTTCAGTTTTTTTATCTACTTTTTGATTTGTCACAACCAATTTAGGATTGCTATATTACAGCAATAGTATAAACTTTTACCGAATAATTAAGGTTTAAAGCCTCTTCTTTAAAGGAGAAAAAAGCGGTCGTTTTGCTCCGCAAATATGTTGCGTAGCATGACCTAGGAAAAAGCGCAGCTTCCCGTAGGGTGGGATGGCAAGGTCTCCTCGCCATATCCAATCGACCAAGAGAAGAAAAAATTTTCCCTACCGCGTCAATCCTCTCCTTAAAAAGAAGAGGTAATAATTAATAATTAATTGTTGAAAATATCTTCATACTGAAAAGTTTCGATTCCGTATTATTTCAGTTCCAATAATAAAAAATCAAATCAATTATCCCACAGAAATTATCAATTCTTTCCCCCTACTGCCTAACCCCTACTCCCTACTCCCTCTTTTCCGGAGATGCCTACTGATAACTGATAACTGAATTGACAATCCCAAAATTTGGCCTCTAAACAAAAAAAATTATTTTATCTCCCATGAAGTTATGAATTTTTGTTAAAACTTAATCAGAAGTTAACTCCAAGGAATATAAAAGTGGTAGTAATACACAAATCTAATACAAAGTCAACCGCTCAACTACAACACCAGAATAATGGCCAGAAATCTACTAACTTTTGCCAACGACATATTGGCCCTGCTTCTGACGCAATTCAAAAAATGTTGACAGTATTAAGTGTTTCCTCCCTAGATGACCTAATTGACAAAACAGTTCCACAAGTAATTCGATACCAAAAACCCCTAAATCTACCAAAATCTCTGAGCGAGACTGCTGCTCTTGCCCAAATCAAAGAAATAGCCTCCAAAAACCAAGTCTTTCGTTCCTTCATAGGAATGGGTTATTACGACTGCATCACCCCACCAGTTATCCTCCGCAATATCCTAGAAAACCCTGGTTGGTACACTGCTTACACTCCCTATCAAGCAGAAATAGCTCAAGGACGAATGGAAGCATTGCTGAATTTTCAAACCATGATTACAGACTTAACAGGTTTAGAAATAGCTAACGCTTCCCTACTCGACGAAGCTACAGCAGCAGCAGAAGCAATGAGCATGAGTTACGGTCTGTGCAAAACTAAAGCAGAAGCTTTCTTTGTTGACTCTAACTGCCATCCTCAGAATATTGAAGTTGTGAAAACTAGGGCACAACCATTGGGAATAGAAGTTATCGTTGGCGACTTTCGCACCTTCACCTTTGACAAACCAATATTCGGCGCACTCCTCCAATATCCTGCCACCGACGGCGCAATATATGACTACCGCAACTTTGTGGCAAGAGTTCACGAAGTGGGAGGTTTAGTTACTGTTGCTGCTGACTTACTCAGTTTGACTTTGTTAACGCCTCCAGGAGAATTTGGTGCTGATATTGCTGTAGGTAATACTCAACGTTTTGGCGTGTCTCTGGGATACGGCGGTCCTCATGCTGCCTATTTTGCGACAAAAGAAGCTTATAAACGACAAACTCCAGGACGTATTGTCGGAGTTTCTCAAGATGCTAACGGCAACCCTGCGCTAAGGTTGGCATTGCAAACACGGGAACAACATATTCGCAGGGAGAAGGCAACGAGTAATATTTGTACTGCTCAAGTTTTGCTGGCAGTGATGGCAGGTATGTATGCGGTTTATCACGGTCCTGATGGTTTAAAGGAGATTGCGGAAAATATTCACAGTTTGACTGTTAAGTTGGCAACAGGTTTAAAACAGCTTGGTTATCAAGTTGGTGCAGAATCATTTTTTGATACTATTCGGATAACAGTGGGTGCTGAATCTCCTCTGAAAAGTGCAAAAGAAATTATTGATGCTGCTGTTTCAGCAGGTATTAATCTCCGGAGTCTCGACGATCAAACTTTCAGCATTTCCCTAGATGAAACCACAACTAATATAGATGTGCAAAATTTGTGGGAAATTTTTGCTGGTGGAGAACCATTACCAGACATCGAAAACACTCCCCCCCTTACAAAGGAGAGTCAGGGGGGATTACATTCCCGCACCAGCAGTTATTTAACTCACCCAGTATTTAACAGCTACCACTCAGAAACCGAACTATTGCGTTACCTCCACCGTTTACAGGCAAAAGACTTATCCCTAACAACATCAATGATACCGTTAGGTTCCTGTACAATGAAACTCAACTCTACAGCAGAGATGATACCTGTAACCTGGCCGGAATTCGCCAAAATTCATCCTTTCGCCCCCACTTCCCAAACCAAAGGTTATCAAATAATGTTTGAACAACTAGAGGAATGGTTAGCAGAAATCACAGGTTTTAGCGCCATCTCTCTACAACCAAATGCAGGTTCCCAGGGAGAATATACAGGTTTATTAGTAATTCGCGAATATCACGCTCACCGAGGAGAAGCACATCGCAATATTTGTTTGATTCCTGAGTCTGCTCACGGTACAAACCCTGCTTCGGCAGTGATGAGTGGGTTGAAAGTTGTAGTCGTCAAATGCGATAAACAAGGAAATATAGATATTGCAGATCTAAAGGCGAAGACAGAAAAAAACAAAGATAACTTAGCTGCCATTATGGTTACTTATCCCTCAACTCACGGTGTATTTGAGGAAGAAATTTCTGAAATATGCGAAATTATCCACAGTAACGGCGGTCAAGTTTATATGGATGGAGCGAATATGAATGCTCAGGTAGGTTTATGTCGCCCCGCAGAAATAGGAGCAGATGTTTGTCATTTGAATTTGCACAAGACTTTTTGTATTCCTCACGGTGGCGGTGGTCCGGGAATGGGTCCCATAGGCGTTCAATCTCATTTAGCACAGTTTTTACCAGGTCATTCTGTGATTAATATTGGTGGAGAAAATTCTAGTGGAGCGGTATCTGCTGCACCTTGGGGTAGTGCCAGTATTCTGCCAATTTCTTGGATGTATATTGCCATGATGGGTGCAGATGGTTTGACTGAAGCAACCAAAGTAGCAATTTTGAATGCTAATTATATTGCTCAACGGTTGGAGAATTATTATCCAGTTTTGTATAAGGGTAAGCATGGGTTTATTGCTCACGAGTGCATTTTGGATTTGCGTCCGTTGAAAAAGTTGGCTGGTATTGAAGTGGAAGATATTGCCAAACGTTTGATGGATTATGGTTTTCACGCGCCGACTGTTTCTTGGCCTGTGGCGGGAACAATTATGGTGGAACCGACAGAGAGTGAGTCGAAGGAAGAGTTAGACCGTTTTTGTGATGCAATGATTTTGATTCGCCAGGAAATAGAAGAAATTGAAACTGGGAAAGCAGATAAACAGGATAATTTGTTGAAAAATGCACCTCATACCGCAGAGAGTTTGATGGTGGATGAGTGGAAACATGGTTATTCTCGACAACGTGCCGCTTATCCCGCACCTTGGACGCGGGAGCATAAGTTTTGGCCTGCTGTGGGAAGGGTTGATAATGCTTTTGGCGATCGTAATTTTGTGTGTTCCTGTTTGCCGATAGAAGCTTATAGTTAAAAGCGGTCAGCGGTCAGCTATCAGCTATCAGCCAAATTTTTAGGGTGCGTTAGACGGCGTAAATTTAGACTCTGAAAGAGATTTAGCAATCCGTCGTAACGCACCGCCTCTTTCATAATCAGGACTTACACACGGACACTAAATCCAGTGAGGGCGCAATTCGGAGCTTGGCGGAACGCCAATGCCATTTGCTTCGCATAACTATCGTTAACGCCCCTACATATGGCGTTTTAAAGATGAATTTGCGTAAGTCCTGATTATGTTCGGTGCGTTACGCTTCGCTAACACACCCTACCAGACTACTAGACTGTTGCCTGTTCCCTGTTCCCTGTTGCCTACCATCACCCGACTTTTTCAGCAAACCCTAAATATAGCAATCAAAACAAAGATTAGGAGACACTCCCCAAAAAATTAAAACCAATGTCTTACAGTAAATTCACTATAGAAGAGTTGCAAAAAACCTTTAATTTAACAATAGTTGAAACCGTGGGAAAGTTTAATGACTTGCCAGAAATTCCACCCAGTCAATTCTTACAAGAAGCACTGCAATATTACTTACCGTTAGCAGTCGCTATTGGTACAGAAAAAGCGCGTTCCGAGTTAATTATTGCGCCGATTTTATTTGCAATCAAAAAACAGTTAGACAATCAAATAAGCATTTTTTCGGGTGTAGAATTTAATATTGATATCGAACAGGGATTGAATGGTTTTTGTGACTTTATTATTAGCTGTTCCACTTTGCAACTTTTGATTGAAGCGCCAGTTGTTGCTTTGGTGGAAGCGAAAAACGATAATATCAAGTCGGGTTTAGCTCAATGTATGGCAGAAATGGTCGCTGCCCAAGTTTTTAATCAAAGAGAAAATAATGAAATTCCTTTAATTTATGGGGTTGTTACTACTGGAACTACTTGGCAGTTTTTAGAGTTAGAATCTCAAACTATGACAGTTGATTTGGAAGAATATTCTGTTAAGAATTTACCGAAAATTTTAGGAATTTTAACGAATTTTGTAAGTTATTCGACCGTGAGTTAGTAGTAGTGGACTGTAGTAGACTGTTTCATATAAAATGATACAATAGGAAATCTACTAGAAAATGAAAAAAAGTAGATATTAGCAGTAAACGTAAAAGCGATCTCAACGTTGCAAAAGTAGGGGCAGGTTCCGCGTTAAATTAATGGTGTTATAAATTATCTGATGATCCCGCCCCCAAGGATATAATGCACTACAGAGTTTCTCCAAAAGTGACATCTTCATACAAACTATTAATGCTAGTCCGAAAGTCAATACTTGCCAGATGAATTTCACTGCCTTGAGTGTAAGTGTGCAATACCCAAAGACCTTCAGCATTGCGACGAAAGCATTCTAAACGTTGGCGTTTTTGGTTAATCAAAACGTATTCTTGCAAAGTTGGTAATTGCTGATAGTTGGCAAATTTGTCACCGCGATCGAATGCTTCAGTGCTTTCCGATAAAACTTCCACTATTAAACAAGGATATTTTTTATGATTTGGCAAAGCTTTATCTCTGGTGTCGCAAGTCACCATAACATCAGGATAGAAGAATGTATTGGTAGTTTCTATAAGAGCTTTCATGTCCGACATATAAACACGACAACCACTGCCTCGCAGATAATTTCTCAACAGTGCAAATAAGTTTCCAGCAATGGTGACATGAGCATCACTAGCACCTGCCATTGCGTATACTTGTCCATCAATATATTCGTGTTTGATAGAGCTGAGTTCTTCTCCTGTTAGGTATTCTTCAGGAGGAATATAATTTGTGTTTTGGTTAGCAATCATGTTTTGGGAGATAGAGGTATTATATGATTGTATCATTAGCAATAACGAGAAACCAGAAACTAGCTTTCTCCAAATATGTCTCTACGGATGCGTAGGAAATATAATGTTAAAATCATGATATTTTTCATTATCAAAGCTATATTTTTTTATTTATGGAAGATTACCAAGCAGCTTTTTTAGAACGCTATTCTGATACAGAAATATTAGATAAATCAGGAATAAAAATTGGAGCTATGCACTTTGGAGGTGTCACTATTGAGTGTTTATTAAAAGCAATGATTTTTGCTACTTTACCAAACAGTGCAACTAGAGAATGGAAAACAGATAACAATAATCCAGGACATACTTTTACTAATCCAGGACATAGCTACACAGAAGCATTAAAACGACACAATAAACTTAAATCTAGAATTGATAAATTTCCTCAAGTACGAAAGTGGTTGGATGAAATTGAAAACCCAATGTGTCAACATTTTATAGATATACGTTATTTTGCTATTGAAGCTAATAATGTAAATTATAAAAACTGCTTCAACACATATCAAAAGCTTATAGGATGGCTACAAAAACAAGCTACTACACTTTAATAAATTAAAGGAACTAAAAATGCAAGAAAATTGGCAAGTATTACTAAAGCAAAATATTAAAAACCAATACGTTCAAAACTCTCAAGAATGGGTTGATGTAAATATTTCCACATCAGGTTTGCTCAATTTAACTTTAGTTAGCGATCGCTTTTTTGGTTTATCCATCCCTCATCGGAAAGAACAAATTTCTAACTTATTAAAATCTCAAGTGCCTCATTTATCTCCTGGGTTTCTTTCCTTATATACACCTAAAGAAGCTGAATCACTAAATATTTCACCTCCACAAATTTCTGAGACATTCTCATTAGTAACTTGGCAAGATTTAGCTATCCAAGCAGCAAACCCACAAAATCAACCTCAACTACCCCAGAAAGAACCCAGTATACCCAGAACAGTGACATTTTATTCTTTTAAAGGAGGAGTAGGTAGGACTACTGCATTAACTCATGTAGCCTCAATTTTAGCAATGCGAGGCCGTAAAGTTGTAGCTGTAGATTTAGATTTAGAAGCACCTGGGTTAAGTACAGCATTTAACCTTAAGGAAAAGCCAAAATATGGAATTGTTGATTATTTTTACGAACGTTCCTACTTACCAGAAGGAATAGAACCCAGTATTTTAATTACAGACATATTTAGTGAAGTAAGAATACCTAATGCCACAGGTAGAGTATTTGTTGTTCCTGCTGGATATCTTAGTCTTGATTATGTGTCTAAAGTTGACGATCTTCATGCCACAACTGTTATAGATGGAGATAAAAATCTTTGGTCTATTTTTAAGCAGGAAATTCAAGAACAATTAAAACCAGATATTCTCTTAATTGACTCTAGAACTGGGATTAATCAATGGGGTGCTTTATCATTAATTCAAGCTGCTGATGAAGCAATTATTTTTATTTTTCCTAATGAACAAAATCAACAGGGAATAGAGCTACTATTAGAATCTCTTCAAACTCTGAAAAACCTATCTATTAATTTTGTTTTTTCTCCTGTAACTGATGTGACAAATAGTGGTTTAGATAAAGTCAAAAACATTTGGAATTCCTTGCTTGAAAAGATAAAAAATGAAACATATGAAAACTATGATACTGATGAAGAAGATTCAAATACAAGTAACGAGCAACCAGAAAATGATGAATTATTAGTAATTCCTTACCTTGTACCAATTGCCTTAGCTGATAGTTATCCCATACCAGAAATACAAGATTACTATAGTAAAATCACTAATATAATTGATGAAAAAAATAATGAAATTAAACGCAGTAAAGTTTTAAATATTGTTGAACAAAGATGGGAAATTCTTGAAAATCTAAAGTTTCCTGAAGTAAATGTGGCCGATCAGAAGCAAGATTTAAGCTTATTGTTTCAGCGCACTACTGATTTTGAAAAATTTTTAGATGACACAACCTGCCTAATTCGAGGGAAAAAAGGAACAGGTAAAACTGCCCTATATTGGTTATTTTTAAAACATCAAGAACTAGCTCAAAAATTAGCTCGCGGACGGTTAGATAATACTGTATTTTTATCAGGACACGGTAGATTTCAAGAAAGTAGACCTACCCGTGAAGAATTTCAAATTATTCATGGAACTTTGCAGGAAAAGAATGGAACATGGGAAGCTTTTTGGAGAGCTTATTTACTATTTAGATGTGATCAGGAAGAATTACTAAAATTTCCCAGAGGTAATAAAGGTAAAAGGGGAAAGTTTACCGAGCTGAAAAAAATAATTAATAATTTACCAAAAGATACATGGCAGTCTGAATCAACTAAAGCTTTATTAGAATTATCTACTAACTCTCAACTCATACTTACAGTTAAAGATGCAGTAAATATTATTCTTAATCAAGAGGCAAAAGAAAAGTCTCAAAAATTATGGTTTCTTTACGATGATTTAGATGAAGATTTTTCGGAAGCAGGAGAATTAAGACAACAAGCATTAACTGGATTATTTCAATTAGTTCAGTCTTGTGATGCAAGTAGACTAACAGAAATTAGATTTAAAATTTTCTTGAGAGAAGATATTTGGAATCGTTTAAGTTTTGATAATAAAAGTCATTTTACTGGAAGGGATATTATTTTACAGTGGAATCAAATAGACTTTTTACGTTTAGCGCTTCGTCAAGCAATACAATCTCAAGATTTCAAAAATTTAGTTGACCAAGTTTCTCCTGTTGCTGTTGAAAGTATAGATATAGCGAATGAAGAAGAGCTTGATAAAGCATTAGAATTACTATGGGGAAGTCGTCGTCGAAGAGGAAAAGTATCTCGATGGGTTTATGAACGCTTAACAGACTCAAGTGGCACGACTTTTCCTCGAAGTTTAAGTCTATTACTTGAAGGAGCAAAAGAACAAGAATTAACTTTCAGAGGAAAATCATTAACTCAAATCCGTACAGAGCGTCTACTGCAAGGAAAATCTCTAGAATTTGGGTTAAAAGAAGCATCAAAAAAGCGATGTCAAGAAATTAAAGAGGAATATCCCTATCTAATTAATTTCTTTGATTCTCTTAAGGGAAAATTAGCTTTTTTAACAAAAGAAGAATTACAAGAAATATGGCAGAACTTACCAGAGAAAATTCTAGAAAATTTTGAAGAGTTTATTTCTTTGATGGGGGAAATAGGAATTATTGAATTTTGGGAAAAAGAAAAACGCTATAAATTTGCAGATATATATGTTTATGGCTTTGAAATAATTCGCCAAGGTACAGTATAGAAATTTCTATCTGCCAAATTTGCCTAAGTCTTATTAGTGAATTATCTCAATTTGTGCTGAGAAAATGAAAAAATAAAATCTCTATAATCTGGATTCAGAAAAGCATCAGAAAAGTGATGTGAAAAAATTCTAGAGGAATATCCCTATCTAATTAATTTTTTTGATTCCCTTCAGGGAAAACCAGCTTTTTTAATCAAAGAAGAATTACAAGAAATATGGCAGAATTTGCCAGAGAAAGTTCGAGAAAATTCTAGAAAATTTTGAAGAGTTTGTTTCTTTGATGAGGGAAATAGGAATTATTGAATTTCGGAAAAAAGAAGAACGCTTATTAGCACTCAGCTTTTAGCTGTTTCATAAATAATGAATATACACTCTCCCTTGTCAAGGTCAGTTTTTTCCAATACTTTGAATTCTCCTTAAATCTATTAATACTAATTCCTCCTCAAAAAGCAATAAATTAATAACTGATAGCTGAGTGCTGAATACTTACGGATTATCTCAATTTTTGCTGAAAAAAGGAAACTCATTACAAATATCCCACCGCTTACCATTATGAATTAATAAAGTTAACTGAGAAGCTGTAAATTCAAAGTCAAGCGATCGCTCCCGAAATTCTAACCAAGCTGCTCTAAAATTCTGTTTAGTTAAGTCTCGAAAAGCTACAGTAACATGAGGAGAAAAAGGTCGAGTTTTAGAAGCGGGATGCACAATTCCTAAAGTAGTTTCTGTAAATCCAATTAAGTCTTTTTGTATTTTTAAAAGTTCTGGAGTTTTGACAACATTAATATAGATAACACGAGGTGGAAAAGCAGCAAATCCAGATAAAGTAATGGGAAAAGCAGAGCAATTTTGAACAAAAGTCTCTAAAGACTCCTGCAAAAGAGCTAAATTTTCAGTCGGCCATTTAAAAGGAGGCTGTAAAGTAATATGAGGCACAGACTTTAAAGCATGACTGCTATTATATTCTCTAGCAAAATATTCCTTAATTTCAGTTACTTGGTTTTGAATATTTTCCGGTGGCACAAGAGCCACAAATAATAAACGTTTTGATAGGCCCATAAAATTCAAAATTTAAAAAATAAAATGCCTTGGTTTGCCAAAATAGAAAAAGGTATAGTCGAAAAAACCATATTTGACCAGTATGTACCAGCTCATAAAGCTTATGTCCAAGAATTAATTGCTAAAGGACATAAAGCTAAGACTGGTTACTGGAAAAACCATCAAGGAGGAATGTTACTATTCGAGGCTTCATCTATGTCAGAAGCCAAAAAAAAAGTGGCCCAAGACCCTCTCATCAAAAATAATTGTGTCAGTTATGAAATTTATCAGTGGTGCATAGTTGCAGAATGAAAATTTGTGTTATAGTAATAAGTGATCCGGACCAGCGCGACTATAACGCCTAAACCTTGTCAGGACCGGAAGGTAGCAGCAACACGGGATGCTTGTGGTAGGCGTTGACTCCGGGTCACCCAACTAAATGTCACGAGGGGTCTCCCGTTATACCTGTTAATCCTAACGAGAGGGTTAAACTTGGTGGTGAAGTTCTGGTAATTCCTTATTTGAGGTAAAATTCCCTGAAGGTTGATTAACTATTGTTGATTTGCTAATATTTATTCACATAAATTCATATACGTTGATATAGTTATACCGATATAGTTGCATAGATTGTGCTATAATCATGTGCAGACAGAGTAGTTTGTGGTGCACGCACCAGGCCACTATGTAACCGCTATCCTGATAAGTTACCCCTAGCATGGTCAAGTAATTAAAACTTCTGCGAACGTCGATAACCAAGACGATGTAAGTGTTTAAAAAGCGTCTACAGGTTTTCTTGTAGACTTTGGGAGATACCCCCTCAGCAGGCTATCTTGCTGTGCATTGTTAACATTTGTTAGCAAAATCGTATCGGAAACCAGGTGAGTACAGAACTTTTAGTACAAGACAGCGGTGGGTCTCATCGTTGCTGCCTGTGGAGGCTTAGACATTAGTCAGCCAGGGAAGCAGGAATATCCATCCGTGAGGAGGAGAAACTTCCGCTATAATAGCGAGATTTAGCGGGAGATAACGTCACTTAACAGGAGCCAGGATATATTATGGATAATTTCGGAGGAATTATTCAAAGGGCGGTTTATCTAGGAGTGGGATTAGCCTCTTATGCAGGAGAGAAAGCTAACCAGAAATTGAATGAATTAAGAACAGAGACCCAAAAACTGGCAGATGAGATGGTTAAGCGTGGTGAAATGACTACGGAAGAGGGTCGTAAATTTGTCGAAGATATGATGAATAAAGCTATGCAAAAGCCAACGGTAGAATCATCTCCAGAAACAGGACCAAGGGAACCACGTCGTATAGAAATTCTTTCTGAGGATGACAGTTCATCAGAGTCAAACCAAGAAGTAGATAAAATGCGCCAAGAAGTGCATAAGCTACAGGATGAATTGCGTCGGCTACAAAAAGATTAAATCTTAGGCCAAAATTAAGCTCTGCTCCAAGAGTTTAGACACCCTAGGTTTAAAGAGAAAAGCTCAAACAGATAATCATGGAAGACTGGTCAAAAAACTTGTTTGAAGTAATTGAAACTGCTGCATTAGAGGTAGAAAATTTCTTCAATGAAATGTCAGAAGAAATTTCTGAAGTATTTGATGAGTGGGGAAAGTTCTCGGAAGAGATTACTGAAGAAATACGTACTAACTTTATTGTAGAGATAGATGAGTATCTAAATGATTTAATAGATCCTATTATCGAAGTATACCTGGACTTAGATTTTGATGTGGGAGGGGAAGATATAGACTATTTTGTTGATCGTGTAGAACCAACAGTAGAAGAACATCCAGCTTGTAGGGGATGTAATAATTATCATGGTCAAGTTTATGGCGGAAATTTATTAGTTTGTGGAATGCACCCTTATGGTGTAGAGGGAGAAACTTGTCCAGACTGGGAATCAGATAATAGTAATTTGAACTAAACCGAAGTAATAAATTTGTTAGAATCAAAATTTTACGATTAATTTAGTTGTAAATTGGAACTATTTAGAAATCAGATTATTTTGACCATTCAGAGTTACTTTCTAAGCATTGAAAAACTAAAGAGACTTTACTCCTAAATGAAAGATCGAGGAAGTAGGATAGTCAAGTTATGAGTGAAGTAAATTCAGGGACTCTTTACATTGTTGGCACACCAATAGGCAATCTAGAAGATATAACATTTCGAGCAATTAAAACCCTACAAACAGTAGACTTAATAGCAGCAGAAGACACTCGCCACACCAACAAATTATTACAACATTTTGATATCCAAACTCCACAATTAAGTTACCATCAACATAACCAACAAAGTCGTATACCTGAATTAATCGAAAAATTACATCAAGGAAAAACAATTGCTCTAGTAACTGATGCAGGAATGCCAGGAATATCTGACCCTGGATATGAAATAGTAAAAGCTTGTGTTGGAGCAAATATATCCGTAGTACCAATACCAGGAGTAAGTGCAAGTATTACAGCATTAAGTGCTTCTGGACTACCTAGCAATAAATTTATATTTATCGGTTTTTTACCAAGCAAAAGTAAACAACGTCAACAAGACTTAGAAATTTTACCCAACTTACAAGAAACCATAATTTTATATGAATCTCCCCATAAGCTCAAACAAACCTTGGAAGATTTAGCTAAAGTATTAGGTAAACAGAGAAAAATAGTCTTAGCTAGAGAATTAACAAAACTCTATGAAGAATTTTGGCGTGGTACAATTGGACAAGCAATTATTCATTATCAAACTAATCAACCAAGGGGAGAATTTACCCTGATTATTGCAGGAGCTGAACCAGATACACCAGTAATATCAGAAGATACTATTAAAGTAGAATTACAAAAACTTTTAGAACAAGGAATTTCGCGGTCGCAAGCTAGTCGCCAACTGGCCTATCAAACAAACCTGTCCCGTCGCCAAATTTATCAAATAGCTCTAAAAATATAGTTAGGGTTTGGGGTAGGAGGCAGGAGGCAGGAGGCAGGAGGCAGGAGGCAGGAGGCAGGAGGCAGGAGGCAGGAGACAGGAGTTAGGGGAATTTAGAGGAGGCAGGAGTAAGAATTGTAAGAATTATTTTTATGCCCAACCTTGCCTAAAATACTAACTTTTTGAGCGTTTTAGACGTGATACCAGGCACTTTTTCAATGCCCCAAAAAGGCACTTGTCTTTATATGTCAATTCTTTTAGATTAGATCGGTCACGCCCTAGTTATCAGCATTAAATATTAAGAAGATCAAAAAAAAATAGGAAGTCATTATCCACACTATGCTAAAATTGTATAGCTTGAGTTAAACCTCAAATTTACCTAAGTTAAAGATATACTCGAACATGAAAGTTTTCAAGGTACTGCGGGTTTCTGTAACTAAGATTACCGAGTCTCCGCTGAAGCTCAGTATTCAAGCAGAGGGACTGACTGCAACTTCTGGCTGGACAAATCCTCGGTTAGATAACTCAGCCGATCCTAATCCAGATGATTCTGTCCTAGAATTTAGTTTTGACGCTGATAAACCATCAGATGTTAGTCTTCCACGCTTAACACCAATTATGGCTACTGTGGACTTTACACCGACCAATGGTGCAGATGCGGTAATTGTTTCGGCCCGCATTAATTCCATTACTGTTCATGCTGGTGAGTTTATCACACCTGGCCAGATAAGCTCTCAACCTACAACATTGGCAGTAGGAGAAGAAGAGCCTCAATTTACGACATTGGCACTAGGAGAGGAAGAACCAAGTACGCGAGCAGTAGGGGAGGAAGGTCCTCAACCAACTACATTGGCATACGGAGAGGAAGGTCCTCAACTCATTTCACAAGCTCAACCGACAACATTGGCATACGGAGAGGAACAACCTCCTCAACCAACGACACAAGCAGTAGGAGAGGAAAGTCCTCCACCAACGACACAAGCAGTAGGAGAAGAAAGTCCTCCACCGACAACACAAGCAGTAGGAGAAGAAAGTCAACCAACGACATATGCAGTAGGAGAGGAAGGTCAGCCGACGACATATGCAGTAGGAGAGGAAAGTCCTCAACCAACGACATATGCAGTAGGAGAAGAAGGTCAACCAACGACACAAGCAGTAGGAGAGGAAGATCCTCAAGCGACAACACAAGCAGTAGGAGAGGAAAGTCCACCAACAACACTGGCAGTCGGTGAAGAGGGTGGTCCATTTGGTTGGTACTAATGATTAAATCAGCAGATGGTAAATGTTTGCTAATTGCAGGTGGGCAGTTAGACCCGAATCTTACTCGACTGATTGAAATTGCTCAAAGTCAACAGGTTCCTATTTGCGAGGTACTTCATGGGCAAGAAGAAAGTCCAGAGTTTTCATGGCATCTTACTCAGGGACAACCTACAATAAAAGACCGAGTTGTATCGGCAACTGGAGCGTTTATTCGGTATGACGTTTTTGGTAATTTGAGCGCTCCCAAATCTGGAGCATCACAACGGGCGTCGGGTTGGTATCAAACCCTCTATGGTTGGTTACTCTCACAACCCCAAATCCGGTTGTTCAATCGTAACCATTTACCTGCAGTTGGCAATAAACCAGCAATGCTGATTTTAGCCCAAAAGTTAGGGTTGCTCATTCCTGATACTTTGATTACAAACGAAGCTGAGGAGTTGGGCAAATATTCTGCTGGGAGTGCAATTGCCAAGCCAGTTGCAGGGGGTGATTTTTGTTATTCCCTAGAACAATTGCATTCCTCTATCCAGTTTCGGAATGGTTGTGCAGCTATGCCAGCTATTGTCCAAAATCGATTAGTTGCGCCAGAAATTCGGATATATATAGTAGGAAATTTTGCCTTTGCTTTTGAAATTCGTAGTCAGCATCTAGATTATCGAGTTCAGCCAGATGCGGAAATCATTCCTCTTGCAACACTGCCAGATGAAGTGGAGTTATTACGAAAGTTCATGGCAAATTTAAGGATGGATTTTGGAGCCGCTGACTTCAAAACAGATCCAAAAACGAAGAAACTTGTATTTTTAGAACTGAATAGTTCACCTATGTTTGTTAGGTTCGATCAAGTGGTCAAGGGGTCTCTATGTGAGGCGATGATTGAGACCTTGATAGGATAGGGGCAAACTACAGAAGAAAAAAATGGACATAGTTAGAAATTTACTGTAATATTATCAGATTACATCTACATTATATGAGGAACGCGATCGCTTTTTGGTATAAAAAACTGTGAACTCAATAGACTCTTTCCTGAAACGCTTTGAACACTTTGGCGTTGAGCTTGGTCTGGAACGCATCTACCAACTCTTAGATAACCTAGGAAACCCTCATCAACAAGTACCCATTATTCACGTTGCGGGGACAAATGGTAAAGGTTCTGTCTGTGCTTACTTATCTTCGATCCTCACAGCAGCGGGATATAAAGTTGGACGTTACACTTCACCCCATTTAGTAGACTGGACAGAACGTATTTGCCTTAACGAACAACAAATTTCTCCGACTAAACTAGAAGAGTTATTGGAAGAAGTAGAAGCAGCTATTAATCCAGAACAAGCTTCACCCACTCTGTTTGAAGTTATTACTGCAGCAGCTTGGTTATATTTTGCTCAACAAGAAGTAGATGTAGCAGTTGTAGAAGTAGGTTTGGGAGGAAGACTAGATGCCACAAATGTTTGTCAGCAACCAATGGTAACTGTGATTACTTCAATTAGTTGGGAACATTGGCAAAGGTTGGGTCCAACTTTAGCTGATATTGCTGGTGAAAAAGCGGGTATTCTGAAACCAGGATGTCCTGCAGTAATTGGGCAACTACCACCAGAAGCGGAAAAAGTAGTACAAAAACGGGTTAATGATTTGGAGTGTCCCGTAGTTTGGGTGAAACCTGCTGAATTATTAGAGGGGAGTAGAGAAAATGATTCTCTGCCAATGGCTAATTATCAAGGTATTGAATACCCACTCCCATTACTTGGAGATGTACAGTTAATAAATTCAGCGATCGCTATTGCGACAATTCATATCCTGGAAAAACAGGGTTGGCAGATTTTTCCAGCAGCAATTAAAGAAGGAATAGCTAATACTAAATGGCCTGGGCGTTTGCAATGGACAAAATGGCAAGACCGTAAATTATTGATTGATGGTGCTCATAATACTGCTGCTGCCCAAGTATTGGGGAGATATGTCAGGACACTTAATTACCAATCTATCAGTTGGGTTATGGGTATGCTCTCAACTAAAGAACATTCAGAAATTTTTCGCGCTTTGATTAGACCGGGCGATCGTTTATACCTAGTTCCTGTTCCAGACCATAGTTCGGCTGATACGGGTCAGCTTACTACTATAGCTAAGAATATTTGCACAGAATTAGCATTCTGTCAAGCTTACCCCAATTTAAGAACCGCGATGGAAGAGGCTGTGGTTGACAGTGAAAATCTGATTGTTTTATGTGGTTCTCTGTATTTATTAGGATATTTTCTAGCAACTAGCGGGAACTAAAGACCCTACTATTGAAATTTCTGTTTTTGTGTTTGCTAAATACAGGTATTTATGAAAAATTGCCTCAATTTTTTCTGGGTTTATATCGTGTTCGGATAATTAGTGATAAAAAACTTTCTTCTTCTCTTCCTTCTTTTTTCCTCCTGACTCCTGACTCCTGACTCCTGACTCCTCCGTCGTTTATTTATAACTGTTCAACCGAACATTATATTATTGGTTTATTTATAAATTCAGAACATCCTACAAACTGAGCGCGAACTCGATCAATTATACTGTCTCTCCCAGTTAGAATTACTACCGGAGTATTTTTTAAATGAGGTACTCTACGAAGTTGGCGACAAATTTCATAGCCATTAGCAATAGGCATTTCTAGGTCTAAAAATACTAAATCTGGTTGTATTTCTATGAGACTAGACACAGCTAATGTAGACTTTTGAATTCCTATAAATTTATAGCCTCTTTTTGTAATAATTTTCCCCATAATTTGACTAATTATGGGGCAATCATCAATACAAACTACTAATTTTTTCTGGCTCTTTATAATAGTTTCTGGTAATAATGAATTTTGTGTTTGAATCTCTTTTGCTTGACTCTTTACTACATCAATTTTCACTACAGATAATGCAGGTATATCAGGCACATCAGTCAATTGAATTATTTCTTGACTCACATAATTCATCAAGATTTTAGTCAGACTTAATAAATCCTGCTTTAAGTAAAAAGCCAAATCTCGCAATGTCAGTTGTTTACTAATTAATGCCTGAAATTTTTGGTAAATTAGAGTAGATGTGTGTTGTTTTAGAGTTTCAGGTTTGTTCAATAGAGGTGCTAAATTGGGAGAGTAGTTGTGTAAATTTGCCTCACACCAACCTTGCCATATTGGTTTAACTTTTTCAAAAGCTTCATAGATACTCAAACGAAAAATTGGTTGTTTAATTTCCGCTTGTAGATGACAAGTTAGAGAAGTAATTTGTAAATTATCTAAATTATCTTGCTGAATTAAATCAAACAATACTTCTATCAGAGTGTTGTTAATTATATTTATAGCTTGTGAAAGTGATATTTTTTCTTGTTTAAGTAGATTATTAACTATGTAATATTGCCTGCTTTCACAAACATCATGGGTATAGAAACTTAGAGTTTCCAGAGAAATAGAAGGGCAAAATTGAGTTAAATTTCTACGCCATCTTCGCCAAGCGCTATTACGACCTGTTGCCCAAGTTAGACATCCTCGATGAAAATATAATTGTCACTGTTGTTCTTCTGTATTCTGAAGTTCTAACTTACCACTAAATTGTTTAGGTATCAGACGGATTAAATGTTTAAAAAATATCGCTGTAGTTGGTTTTGTTTTAGTAATCATTTTTAATGCTCCATCAATGCAGTCCTGATTGGCGATATGCTTAAAATAATACTTCTAAAAACATTAACATCCGTCATTTCACTGAATCTTAATTAAAATTTTATTCAGATTATCGCTATGGTACTAAGGAAATTTAGGAAAAAATTAATTGTTGACCAGAAGATAATCGTTTTTGATGATGGTTTTCTTCAGAAGAGAAACTTGAGCCGTTGCTAATCTTTTCCCCTGTGCAGAACCAGGGTAAGCTCATCTAAAAGAGGGTTGACATAAAGTATTGATAATAGTCATCATGTAATTGTTGTTTATAGCAGCTTGCTTCATTTTTTGACGAAGACTGCGTTTAAATATAGCAATGTGCGCTGGCATATTTACACATTATTTTTGTAGACCTGTTCTAGACTGCACTTTGAGCTGGACATTGTAAATACCTGAGCGCACATTGCTATATTTTCTCTTGATGGAGAACATCAAGTACCAATCGTCTCAGAAGAGTGAAGTTGTGTAGACTATGCTTCGATTTAATACGACATTAATATTCAGAAAAAGTGACATCAACTGTTCAATTAAGATTGTTTTAATTGACAATTTCTTATGAATTTTAAGATTTATTTGACCTTTAAGTTTTTTTTTCATTTTTGCTTTAGTCTTAGCTTAGTAGGACTTATTGCTTGCCAAACATTATCAGATCCCAAAGAAGGAATTACTCACCAAATAATTAGACTAGGTTCTGTCCTTGCTTTAGAAGGACAAGAAGAGATTTTAGGGAATAGGATGAAATCTGGTTTAAAAGCTGCACTTGATAACCAATTAGTACAGGCAAAAAAAATTAAGTTAATCTTTGAAAATGATTATTATGAGCCTTCAGTTGCTCGTCAAAAAACACAACAGTTAATTCAATCTGGCATTTTTTTGATGATTGGAAATGTCGGTACACCCACCGCAAAACAAACATTGCCAATTTTAAAGGAAAATAATATTCCTGCCATTGGTTTTTATACTGGTTCTGAACTTTTGCGATCGCAATCTGAACTAATTATTAATTATCGTGCAACTTATGCAAAGGAAATAGAAACTGTAGTTAAAATGGCTTTAAAATTTGGGGTAAAACCCTCTGAAATCTGTGCTTATGTTCAAGATGACAGCTATGGTATATCGGGATTAAAAGGAGTCAGACACGCTTTAGTAAAAGCAAAGGTTGAAGAGAATATCTTACGTCCCTATGACCAAGTTTTAGAGTATAAAGAAAAGGGAAATAAAGACAATCCTTTCCTTAGCCCCGTAGGATTTTATCCCCGTAATACTCCCTATGTAAAAGAAGGTTATAATTCATTAAAAAAGTGGGAAAAAAGCACAGGAATAAACTGTAGATTAGTCGTCACAGCAGGAACTTCTACTAATATCGCACGATTTATTAAGTTAGCTCAAGAGAAAAGAGAGGATTGGGTCATTTCGTCCCTGTCATTTGCTCATGCAGAGGAATTACAGTTTGACTTAGAAGAATACGGTGTCAAAGAGAAAGTGATTATCACAGAAGTTGTTCCCTCATTAGACTCCAATCTACCTATTGTTCAAGAAGCAAAATCCAAGCTAAAAAACGAGTTTGATCGTGTATCTTTAGAAGGATATATTGTAGGAAAAATGACTTTAAAAATTCTCAGAGCAATACCAGGAAAAATTAATCGTGAAAGCTTTTTAAAACAGGTTGCTATTTCCAAATTCGATCTAGGTGGTATTGCAATTGATTTAACTCAAGGCAGAACTCAGTCCTCTGAGCTTGTTTCAATAACTGTTCTTACCCCTCAAGGATTTAAACATTTAAAGCAAGATAAATTAAGGGATATATTTCAATAATTATTGATTATTATTGGTTTTTTTATCGGAAAAATAACTAATGGATAAAAGAGAAAAAAATTTACTAGAAGAAATGAGTAATCCTGAGTCTCTCAATTCTGAAAAATCTAAAAGCAGTCCTGAAAAGACTAGATTAAAAGAACCTAAATTATTGAACCCCATTTCTATTGTAGACGCCAAAATTTATGATTTTGTTGAATGGCTGCAAGATTTATCTTTCTTTAAGTTAACAGTTATGTTAAGTGAGGGCGCACTGTTGTTGGCCGTGGTATCTTATGTGATTACCATACCTGCTCGAAACGAACAGAAGATACAAGAAGCTCGAAATGTTCTGCGTGAAGAATCTGGCCATGAATATAGTGACGCACGGATTGCTGCCCTGAAAGTTTTAAATAATAAAAGTTGCCAAGGTAATCCAGGACTAAAAGCACCTAAAGCAAAAATGCCTAATCTTACCCTTAATCCTTGCCAATCTTTATCTTTCAGTCAGGGTTCACTGAAGGTTAATAAATATTCAATGGATCTCTCCCATTCAAATTTAGAAGAAGCTGATCTCTCAGGTGCAAGTCTTGTCGGAATTAATTTACGAGGGAGTAATCTCCAGGGTGCAAATTTGGCCAAGGCTAATTTAAAAGGTGCGGATCTAACGGGTGCCCAATTACAGGGTGCGAATTTAGCACAAGCCAACTTAAAGAAAGCCATACTCCAAGATAGTAATTTAGATAATAGTAATTTGTATGGAGCTAACCTTCAAGCAGCCAATTTCTCTGAAGCTAGTCTAGTCAAGATTAGAGCCTTATGGGCTAATTCCCGTAATGCTATTTTCCATCGAGCCAAATTACAATCAGCGAATTTTAATCGAGCAGATTTAAGGGGGGCTGATTTTTATAAAGCTAATCTAGAGAATGCCACCTTGCGTTTTGCCGATTTAAGTAGCACGACTAAAGCCACAGGAGCGCAATTAAAGCCCACTAATCTGCGAGAAACCGAATTAAAAGGGGCCGATCTGTGGGGAGCAAAAATGTGGTCAACATTTCAAATTAAACGGTCTAAAAATTGGCAGGAAACTACTAAGATGCCTAATTGGGAACAGCAGATCGAACAAGAACGATTACCTCGTTTACGGATAGCTTTGCTCAAACCAGAAACTGGTCAAAGTCTTTCCGATGCCTATGAATTGGGGATGCGTCGTGCTGCTAACCGTCGTGTGGAAATTTGGGGGATTTCTCATTCCAGTGGTGTGGAGAACGAAGCCAAAATAATTAAGCAGTTGATCGATGATGGTATGGATGGGATTATCTTAACACCTGAAGATCCCGTTGACTCACTTCCTGCGCTGAAAAAGGCTAGCGATGCTGGAGTGGCTATTATCACTGTAGATTTCTGCTTCGATTTTATCAAAGCAGAAGATTTAGCCATTGCTTGCTTTAATACAAATAGTTTCCAAATGGGCTATGATTCAGGCCAATACATAGCACAATGGACTCAAAAGAATTTACTGCCCAATTCCTCCTCAAGACAATCGGTTCAAATTGCCTTGGTTGATGGTGCTGTCTACGATCGCTACTACCCCTATCTTCAAGGGGTATCAAAAGCGATAAATGAATCGAATGTCTCGTTTGAAATTGTTGACTCCGTTAGCGTTACTTCTACCAGGGATATTATAAAGGTTAAAAAACTACTTAAAAATAATCCTAATGTTCAGATACTTTGGGGAGGGTCAAATCTAGCAACGGAGACTGCACTTACAGCAGTGACAGAATCTGGTTTGAATAACAAAGTTAAGGTTTTTGGGGTTTTAGACCTGTCGAAAGAGAAAGCAGAAATGTTACTAGATCCCAATAGTCCTTTAGAGTTGATTATCGATCAGTCCGGTCTTGAGATTGGTTCTGATGCTGTTAAAAAAACAATTTCTGTCTTGAGAAAAAAAAGGTCAGGAGCAGATTATCGGGTTTACCCCGTTAAACATCGTCTATTAACTCAAGATGACCCAGACACTGTACGTGATTTTCTCAAGGAATATGGCTGGTTCTAACGGTAGTCTCACAAAAGGGCGTTGGTAAATCAAGAGATGAAACTTTAAGAGTAATCTGTTTCTGATACCTTTAAATAGGGTTTGCTGAAAAAGTCCTGTGAGCGAGGGTAGGAGTCAGGAGTCAGGAGTCAGGAGTCAGGAGTCAGGAGTCAGGAGTCAGGATAAATGGGAATGAGCGAGGAGGTAGGAGTAAGAATTGTCCCTTAATTTTTCTGCCATAGTCAGCCCAAAATACTAGCTTTTTGAGCGTTTTCAACTGAAACAAGCGCACTTTTTTCGACCCTCAAAAGGCTAAAACCTTTATATATAAATACTTTGATAATTAATCAGCAAGTCCTAAATATTTTACCAGAGTCAGTGATGGGTATTACCCCTAGTAGAAAATCATCTTGCTAATTACCAATGCCCTTTTTTCCTGTCTCCTGACTCCTGTCTCCTGACTCCTCCCTAATTATTTATAAATGTTTAACCGGACATAATATTACTACTTTAAGAATTCCCAATTTTAAACCTGAAAAACTATAAATTATCCCACTCAGACGCCGCATCAGCTATGGCCTGATCAACAGTTTTCTCTGCCAACATAGCCGCCTGTAAATTTTGAGAAATAATCTGTTTCAACTCATTCAAATTTTTAACTTGTGGAAGTAAAACTTCTGCTTTCAGCATTTGATTAGCACTAATAATTCGAGCTTTATCTTGAGTAGAAGCATTAGAAGGAAGATTTTGAAAATAATTATTCTCTAAAGTCTGAGTTATAGAAGGTAGAACATTAGTTTCTTGAGTAAAAGCAGTTTGATTTTGATTATTAGTGATAAACAAAGCAAATTTCAGCGCTTGGTCTGGTAGTTTAGTATTACTAGAAATAGCTAAATTCATTAACATCATACTCTTTTTACCAGTTTCACCCGTAATTTGAGATACAGGTTCTGATGCTTGTCCAATATCCGGTGTATTTTCAGATATTGCCTCGATCGCTTCTGAACCAGAAAACAACATAGCTATTTCTCCAGCTTGATATAAATCAATACCAGCTTGAATCCCTTTTGTCAATACTTCCTTTGGTAATAGCCCATCTTGATATAAATCAACCCAATACTTGAATACTGTCTGACCAGTTGGAGTATTAAAAGCAGCCTTTCCATCAACATCTATCAGTGTCACTCCCATCTTGCCAAAAGACTCTAATACCTCTGAAAATTCTTCTGGTAGAAAAGAAATAAAAAATGCGTACTTATCAGTTTTTTCTTTAATCTGTTTAGCCACCTCTGCTAACTCTGAATAATTTTTGGGAGGTTGCTCTAGTCCTGCTTGTTGAAATAGCTGAGAATTATAAATAGTTATATTTGTTGTGGCATACCAGGGGATACCAAAACTTTTACCATTAATCTGACTAGCTTGCCAAAGATTAGATAAATATTCATTCTTAACCGAATCTGATAAAATAGTATCCAAATTTAACCAAGTATTAGGTTCAGTCAATAAATGTGCAAAACTTGAATTAAGATTAACAACATCTGGAAGAGTTTCTGTCAAAATAGCACTCTCAATTTTGCTTTCCATCTCTGACCAAGACACATCAACCCATCGCACCGATAAACCTGGATTATCTGCTTCAAAATCAGTAATCAATTGATTAAAATAATTCGTAAATTGAGGTTGAAGCTGTATCGTCCAAAACTTAATTTCTTGAGTATTTAAGTTAGGAGAGAGAGTGGTGCAACTAATCAAAAATGTTAAAATTAGTCCGAAGATAGCAAATAGTCTAAAACGTTGCCATTTAACAATGTAAAACATTTGATGAAATCTATAAAAGTATCTGAAATATAGTTATTTGATTGAAGTTATGATAATTTTTGCACTTTCCATTATCAAGGAAAAATAAAATTATTATATAATTCTAAATTACTATCTTTTTGTCTATTTATAGTAGAGGTTTTATCAATATATAAAATTTAACTTTGAAAGGTGATTCAGGAATTAATTTTGGGGGAAAACAGTTAATAGCTTATAGCAGTTTTCATTAACATAGAATACAGAGATTTTGGCTTAAAGGCAGAAGGCAGAGGGCAGAAGGCAGAAGCTTTGTAGTCTACCTTTGTGAACACCGCTATAAATTGAGAATAGTAAAAAATTATAAGATTAGTTTTTAGTAACTGAATCTCAATAATTTTCTCGTTAAAAAACATTGTTTTAGATTAAATTTAAGCTGTAAAATGATACTTTTTAAAATCACTTAACTGTCTATAAAATATAAGCAATCTAGTTTTAATTTGGAAAGATATAAGCAAAATTAATTACATAATTTTATGGTAGGCTAAATAGCTTATACAAAATTAAAGTGAAGTTGCATAGAATAATATTTTAATCAGAGCTGACTGTAGAGCGAGACAGAAAAGTTAATAAATTTCATAATTCTGTGTCGCCTCACGTAAAATTGGTATTATACCTAACGCCCAAAAATGAACACCTAATCCTCATCCTGTGTCGCCTCAGATAAAATTGGTATTAGACAAATATTGATTGTCTATTAACAAGTCCATCATTGACTCTTCACTATTGAGTTATCAGTTCACTGTTTCTCACTCCAATAGACAATTTTTTTGCTAATTAAACGGATTTAATATTAATTGTTTGGAGTAGATTAGAATCAAGAGTATCGCGGACTTCTTTGAGCACAGAATTGGCAAATACAGTTTCAATACTGAACCACTTTTACCAATCGCTGATAACTGCTCACTTTTTTTAACTATATTTGGTTTTCTCTTGGCCATAATTGGGAGATACAGTTGAAATGCCGAAACACTTTTACCGATTACTGATAACTGATTCAAAGCATTTTTCAGAAATTAATGCTATTCTTGGAAAATGGAAAAAATCAGCATAACAAAAGTTATTAAATACTAAACACTAACTCTTGGAAAACAAAAAATCATAGTTAAGACTTTTGGTAGTTAGTATGAGTATTTTAATAGAAATCTGATAATAAACACAACTAACTATACCTTAATACTTAATTAACTTATAGATAGTATTGCCAAGATTATCATCATCAATTTATCAATAGTTTTTAACATTGTATTTCCAACCCTCACGTTTATTTGAAAAATTAGTGTGTACATTTTTGGTAAATCAAAATCCCCATCATACACCAGAATTTCGCAGTTCCTCTGCAGGAAGCGAACTGATTCAAAACAGCCATAATTTCTAGGTCTAGTCATGGCAAATTTAGAAAAACATATTTGTATTAAATTAAAATCAGGAGAACTATGGTTAATTACTTAAAAAAATTGTTAAAAAAAAAGCAACCAGGAATAGGAGTAGAGATAGGCCCAGAAAGAATTAATATTGCTGAAATCCGTCAACAAGGAGAGCAATTAAAGTTAATAACCCTTGCCACAGCAGAAGTGCCAGAAGATGTATTTTTAGAAGGTCAAATAGTTGATCCCCCTACAGTATCAGAGCTAATAGAGTCAGCTATAGAAGAAAACAATATAAAAACCAGAAGAGTAGCAACAGCAATTCCAGGCAGAGAAGCAGTAACTCGTGTAATACCTGTACCAGCAGAATTAAACGACCAAGAATTGCAAGATTATATGAATCAAGAAGCAGGTTTATACTTACCATTTCCCAGAGAAGAAGCAGATGTAGACTACCAAAAATTAGGAATAATACTAGACCCAAATGATGATTTAGAAAAAGTACAAGTAGCCTTAGTAGCAACTAGAAAAGAAGTAACAGATAGCTACATAGAAGTATTCCACCAAGCAGGATTAGTAATAGACGTTTTAGAAGTAAGTAACTTTGCCTTAATCCGAACAGTAAAAGATATACTTCAACAATATGGACCCCAAGAAGCAACAGTAATAGCAGATTTAGAATTTGACAGTACTGAACTTGCTATCGTAGTAGATGGAATACCTCAATTTAACCGGACAATTCCCATTGGTACTTATCAAATGCAATCTTCCTTAAACGAAGCAATGAACTTACCTCCGACCAGAGATACTACCGAACTACTGGGAATGACCGTTCCAGTATTAGATACAATGGGAGTCACAGGCAACGAACCCAACCCTGGAACTAATGCCTTACTAAAAGTATTAGCAGAATTAGGGGATGAACTGCGACGCTCAATAGATTTCTATCTCAATCAATTTGAAGATTTGGAGGTGGCACAATTATTATTAACAGGATCGGGTGCAGCAATAGGACAAATAGATGACTTTTTTATGCAACGTTTAAGTTTACCCGCATCCAAAGTCGATCCAATAGAAACTTTAGCCCTAGAAATAGAACAAGAAATTCCACTAGAACAACGTTCCAGTCTAGGAGTCGTATTAGGTTTAGGATTAAGAGAGGTTTAAATTAATTATGTATGGCTTAGATATAAATTTTCTTAACGATCGCCCAGAATATAAAAAAGATATTCCCAAACCAGTAAGTGGTGGTGGACTATCACTAGAAGACCCCAGACCAATTCTGATTGGGGCAGCAGTAGCAGTAGCAGTTAATGGTCTAGTTGCAGGTGGATGGTTCTATCTCAATCGAGTAAACACCAAATTACAGGCAGACCTAGACAAATTAAATGCCGAATTGAGCAAACTAAACACTCAAATTAAAGATATAGAAGCAATCAAAGAAAAAACTAAGACATTTAAAGCAGAGGCAAAAGCCTTAGCAACAGTTTTCGACCAAATTAAACCATGGTCAGCTTTATTGGGAGAATTTGGCACCCTCATACCTAGCGGGGTCAAAATAGCTAGTATAGAACAAAAAGAACCAAAAATAGTTGCTCCAGCAGCACCTCCAGCAAGTAAAAAAGCTCCAAAAAGGGATAAAAAAGAACAGGCAGCAGTACCCCCAAAACCAACAGCAACTATATCATTTTCTGGGACAGCAGATTCTTATGGTCAAATTAATGACTTTTTATTGCTACTGCAAAACTCCCCATTTTTCCAAGGAGAAAAAACAAAACTAATTAGTGCTGCGAAAAAACCTAATCCAACCAGACTAGAATTACAAGAATCTAGGTCAACTTTAGCTCCGGATATACCAGAATTACCACAAGTAGTTGAATATAAAATCGAAACCAATCTCAGCCCCTTAGGCGCATCAGAATTATTGCCTCAATTAAAAAGTCAAGGAGCAATTGGATTAGTAGATAGGATAGAAATATTAACACAAAAAGGAGTATTTTAAAAATGGTAGTAGCAAATGAATGGAATCCAGAATTAGAAGAACAAGAAGGAGAAGTAGGGGGTCCGAAAATATTCGGTATCTCACTCAAAGACCCCAGATTTCTCGGAGCAGTTATTGGCGTTGTCGGATTAGGAGCAGCAGGATTTTTAGGATATAGTCATTTCAAACCAGCAATTGAAAAAAGTGCGACATTAAGAACAGAAATAGAGACAGCAAAAAACACTATAAAAGAACAGAAAAAACAAATAAAAGAACGACCAAAAGCAGAAGCAGAAAGGGCAGAAGCTGAGAAACAAAGAGAAGACGTAACCAGCTTATTTGCCAGTGAAAAAACCATGAAAACTCTGCTGTACGATATGAATAAACTGATCGATCAAATTAATACAGGAATTAGTAATGAAGACCGACAAGCCAAAATGATTAAATTTGAACCAGTGGAGTCAAAAGATGGCAACTATATAGTTAACGATAATTCATTAGGACCACTGGTAAATGGTAAATTAAAGCGACGAGAATTCAAAGTAGAATTTGAAGGAACTTATGCCCAAACAAGAGCCTTTATGATTGCTTTGGAGAGAATGCAAACATTACTGGTAGTAAAAAACTTAAAAACTAAACTACAGCAAGGAAATCAGATTATCGAAGTTGAATGGAGACAAAATAGATTTATACCAGTCAGGCAACCAGAAAGTAGACTCAGAACATCCTTTGATATGCACGCTCTGTTGGCCTTAAGCAAACAAGAATCATTGGCTAAACCAGAACCTGCCAAACCAGAAAAGCAAAAAAAGAAAAGATAACATAATTTGCCAAATACTATGGTATGCTATCTTGTTATATATATGTAAATTTGACAGTTAGTGCTTGGAAGGGTGGGAAAAGTAGAAAAAAGAAAAATTTGAAAGGTGACAGTTCCAAAGCTGTGGATAAAGCCCTATACTCTAGCCAAATACATAAAAAACGACGGTAGAGAGTTAGCTAGGCGGATTTATCCCCTGGTTGAATAACGACACGGGAGTTTTAACCCGAAGTAAAAATCTGCTCTGAAAGTAAGCTCACAGGTGGATTTTTACTTCGGGTTGAATAACGACACGGGAGTTTTAACCCGAAGTAAAAATCTGCTCTGAAAGTAAGCTCACAGGTGGATTTTTGTCTACCCCGAGGAGTCTAGAAGTCTGTTGACAGGCTGCAAGTAAAAGTGGATTTGTCCCTTTTGCGGTGTTTTTTTACACAGAATCCAGGGTGTTTCAACCCCTGGAGATGTCAAACCAACATTTTCCTAATCATGGCCTAGCGTGGAGTGAGGACAGTGAAACAGCAAATTCAATTTAGTAGTGGACTGTTAGGTGGGGTAGCTGCGGTAATCATCGCCCAGACACCAGCTTTTGCAGTTACACAAATTACCCAAGTCCAGTTAAATTCAGCAGAAGGGGGCATGAACATTGTCCTAGTGACAAACAATGGCGATCGCCCCGAAGTTTTCTCAGTTAATAGAGATAACTCTTTCGTTGCAGACATAATTAATGCTCAACTTAGGATTCCCGAAGGCAACAAATTTCGGAAAGATAGTCCAGCACCTGGCATAAAATATGTAGAAGTAATGCAGGTAGATGCCAACAGTGTGCGGGTAGTCATCCAAGGTACAGAAGTTGCTCCCAGAGGCAGAATTATCCAAGGGGGGGGGGCGAGGAATTATTCTGAGCGCTGCTGCAGGGTCAGGAGAAGTAGCTCAGGCATCCACACCTAAACCTAATAGTTTTCCCCCACCCTCAGAAGCATCTGAACCTGCCCCCCCACCTGTACAACCAGAACCTACTGTAGTACCTCCAAGAGAAACCACCAGCTCCCAAGAATCAAAGGTATTATTACCAGATTCTGAGCTCACAGGAGACGGTTTCCCCACCTTACCAGGACAACCATCCCCCAGTGAAGTTCCTCCTTTTCAACCACGAGCAATAGCACCACCAGTAGGTGACATAGCAATATCCAATATTAACCCCTCAGTAGAAGTTATAGATTTAGGCACACAAGAAAGAATACCTCGTTTAGTTTTGCGAGATGCTCCAGTCAGAGATGTTTTAGCTTTACTAGCTAGAGCTGCCGGGTTGAATGTAGCCTTCAGTTCAGGTGGGGAAGAAGAAACTGGACCTAGTATTTCCCTAGATATTGAAAATGAGTCTGTTCAAGATGTTTTTAACTATGTTCTACGTCTAAGTGGGTTGCAGGCCAACCGAGTAGGGAATACAGTATTTGTGGGGCAAGAATTACCAGCAGAAGCCAGAAATGTTGTAGTCCGTTCTTTCCGCTTAAACCAAGTTACTGCCCAAGCTGCTGCGGGTTTCTTAGTTAGTATGGGAGCTGAAAGTGCAGTTGTGACAAGTCAGCCAGTAACTCAGGTAAATACAGTTAATATTCCTGGAACTAATCAGGCAATTACAAATACAGAAACAATTGAAAGAACAGTTATTCAGCCTCTACGCTACGACCCCCAAGATGCTCCTCCGTTGTTAAAAGGTTTACAGGTAGTAACTGATAGCCGACTTAATAGTGTTACTTTAGTAGGTCCACCACAACAAGTAGAGATTGCTGCAGCCCAATTGGTACAGCTAGATTTGCGACAAAGGCAAGTAGCTGTAAACGTAAAGGTTATAGATATTAACTTATCAGCAGAGGAAAACCTTAATAGTAGTTTCTCCTTTGGGGTTAATGACAGTTTCTTTATTAACGATAATGGGGCAGCATCTCTAAACTTTGGTAGTCTTCAACCTGCTAGTATTACACAACAGAATGCTACTAACCCTCTTTCCCGCCCTGTCACTGGTAACCCAATTTTGGGAGACCCATTCTTTGATAGCCAACGTACATTTGAAGTTCCAGGAACTGGTATCCCTAACCTTAATCAGGGTAGAGGAACTTTCCTCAGACCTATAGCTCCCACCACAAGTGAACCGACAAGAGTTGGTATTGATGATTATGAACCATCAGAAATAGATGTTGATAATGATGGGGTAATAGATGTGGAATTAGGAGAGGCAGAATTTGGCTTATTCCCTCAAATTTTGTATCCAAGGCGATTTCTCGGTCAATTAAGGGCTACTGTGAGGACTGGTAATGCCAAGATTCTCACCGATCCAACTTTAGTGGTTCAAGAAGGAGAAATAGCTAGTGTCAGACTTGTAGAAAATATTGTCAGAAGTATTGACAGTAATTTTACAGATGATGGAGGTACGAGTCGAGAAACTAGAACTGTTAGGTTTGAAGATGTAGGTTTAACCCTAGCTATACAGGTAGAGAGAATAGACGATAATGGTTTTGTGACTGTAACAGTAAATCCAGAAGTAAGCTTTATTTCAAACAGGGTGCCAACAGACGCTGATAATCAAAGTGAATTTGGTACAGAAATTGCCAGGCGTCGGGTAGAATCCGGTAGAATTCGCCTGCGGGATGGACAAACTCTGATTATTTCTGGCATTATTCAAGAGCAAGAAAGAACAATAATAGATAAAGTGCCTATTTTGGGAGATTTACCCATCATTGGTTCCCTCTTCCGCAGCAGCCAAAATGACAATCAACGAGCAGAGACAATTGTCCTACTAACACCTCAAATACTGGATGATGGCGATCGCTCTTCTTGGGGTTATCGATTTAATCCTAGTCCAGATGCTTTGCAAATGATGGAAAGGGGTCAACCAAGGCCACGCTAAAGTTAAATTTAAGGGTTGACTAACTATTATCTATTTGCTCACATATATTCACATAAGCTTCTATATGTATGCCAAGATAGGATTATGGGTTATGTTCCACCCCAGAAAGCCTTAGAAATACTTGGCTTGCATCCTAACACACTACGCAAATATGCAGATGAAGGCAAAATCGAAATCATTAATAACGAAGCCAGGCAAAGATTGTATAACACACAATCTTACATCAGAGGTGCAACTAGAACTACCCTTATTTGCTACTGCCGAGTCTCATCAGCAAAACAAAAAGATGACCTCAATAGACAAGTTGAGTTCATGCAAAACCAGTACCCAGAAGCAGAAGTTATCAAAGACATTGGCAGTGGACTCAACTTCAAACGAAAAGGTCTTAGAGCCATACTGGACAGACTCTTGCGAGGGGATAAGCTCACAATTATTGTTACCTGTAGGGACAGACTTACCAGATTTGGATTCGAGCTTATACAGTATTTGGTCGAACAAAACGGTGGAAAAATCCTGGTTCAAGGGCAAACTATATATTGTCCAGAATCAGAAATGGTCGCCGATGTTCTCTCCATCATCCACATATTCTCCTGTAGAGTCCACGGACTTAGAAAGTACAAGCAAAAAATCAAAGAAGATTCGGATTTACCTAAATAGTGAACAAAGACAACTACTCAGACAATGGATAGGTGTGGCTAGGTTTACCTATAACCGAACCGTTGAATACCTTCAGCAACCTGATACCAAGGCTAATTGGAAAGCAATCAAGGGTGGGATTTTGAAGAATTTACCTGAGTGGTCTAAACCTGTTCCTTACCAGATAAAATCTATTGCTGTTCGTGATGCTTGTATAGCAGTCAGAGAAGCAAAAGTTAAGTATTCTCAAACAGGACAGGTACAGCAGGTAAAATTCAAATCTCGTAAAAATCCTATTCAGTCTTGCTACATACCTAAATCGGCAGTATCAACAAAAGGTATTTACCACACTAAGCTTGGGTTACTCAAATTTTCTGAGCTATTACCTGAGACTTTTGGAGATTGCAGAATAGTTGTTGCTCGAGGACAATATTACCTTTGCTTGCCAGTTGATGCACCAAAACATCCGGCTGAAAATCAAGGCCGGGTTGTAGCATTAGACCCTGGAGTGAGAAACTTCTTAACGCTATTTTCAGAAAATAGTTTTGGTTGGATAGGTTCTGGCGATATTGGCAAAATTCAGAGACTTTGTTATCACTTAGATGATTTGATTTCTAGGCTGACTCAAGCTAAATCTAAAACCAAGCAGCGTATGAAAAAAGCAGCTAATCGAATGAGGTCAAAAATTAGAAACTTGATAGATGAGTTGCACCACAAAACAGCTTTATTTTTGGTTCAAAACTTTGATGTAATTCTGCTGCCAACTTTTGAAGTTTCTCAGATGACAACCAAATCAAGCAGAAAACTCAGAAGTAAATCAGTGAGACAAATGTTGAACTGGGCACACTATAGGTTTGAGCTTTTCTTAAAGCATAAAGCTGTTGAATACAACAAAGTCGTTGTAGATGTAAGTGAAGCCTACACTAGCAAAACCGTTAGCTGGACTGGTGAAATCCTCAACAATTTAGGTGGCAAAAAAGTTGTGACTGGTAACGATGGTTTTCGCCTTGATCGCGACTTAAACGGAGCGCGTGGAATTTTGATCAAAAGCGTGGTAGAAAAATTTTCTACCACATTGGGAGATACCCCCTCAGTAAGTTAATCTTACTGTGCATTGTTAACAATTGTTAGCAAAATAGTATCGGATGGTGTATATTTATCAGTTTGAACCATCCCAATTTTGTTGATTGAAAAACCTTCGTCTTACATTACCTTCAATAGGTTGGGTGCGTCTTGCCAAACCATTACCTGTAACAGCAATACATAATTGTGTGATTTCTCGTACTGCCGATCAATGGTTTATAGCTATTATAGCGGTTTTCAAATAGATAGACTACAGTGGCCAAAGCATTCTCCTACTCCCTACTCCATACTCCCTACTCCCGCGCACCAACAGAATTTTGTAGTCTACTTAAATGAAAAGCGCTGTAAATATGAAGTTGAGAAACCAAGTATTGAAGCACAAAGACCTACAATTGGTGTCGATATTGGAATTAAGGAATTATATCAAATCCGGTAGCATCGGTATAAAAAAATTAAACCTGATAAATTAAGGGATGAATAGTAAGAGTTGGGCGATCGCCATGCCGAGATTGTTAAAGCTAGAACCACACAAAAGTATCGAAGAG
>NZ_RCBY01000189.1 GCF_003838195.1 Okeania hirsuta | reverse complement strand
GTTTTTGGCAAAAGAGCGTTCGCGGAGGGTGGCGGAGCGCCGTATCGCTTCCGAGTCAAGTTGGACACAAAAAGCTTGTAATAATTCATCCAATGCCTTACGGTTTAGTCCAGTCAATGCCCGCACTGAGGCGGTCTTCTTTTAGCACCCGATTCAGATCTAACATTGTCCCATCTCAAACACCCTATTAACTTTACTTTACCTTATAAAGCGACAAGTCTATTATGTCCACTGAGCTTGGAATAATATCATGTCTGTTGCCCTGTGTTTGCGTAAAAACTCAAGAGATATAGCAACCGACTTGTTGGTGTTTTACAATTAGTGCGAGCATCTTGCTCGCGTCGTAAATCATCATAATTACCCGATGTTCTAACTATAGTAGCGACTGATATATCTACCCTAAATTTGTCGTAAATCATCATAATTAGGGTTTGCGGAATAAAGTATTCTGGTAGGAGTCAGAAGTAAGGAAAAATGGGGAATTTAGATGAGGTAGGAGTAAGAATTGTCCCTCAATTTCCCTCTTTTCAGAAGCTCTCTACTATGCAATATCTATACTACCGAATTGGAAATAGCTTGACGTTGAGCTACAAATAACTCTTGAATTCCTGCTTCTGCTAAATCTAGAATTTGATTAAGTTGAGTACGACTAAAGCTACCTGTTTCTGCCGTTCCCTGAACTTCAATTAAAGCAGGTTTATCATTCATCACCACATTAAAATCAATTTCTGCCGCTACATCTTCAGTGTAATTCAAATCCAAAAATTCTTTCCCCTCCAATAACCCTACTGACACAGCAGCAACCTGATGCAAAATAGGCGATCGCTCCAACTCTCCTTGCTGCATCAACTTATTAATAGCATTCGCCACTGCTACAAACCCCCCAGTAATAGAAGTAGTACGAGTACCCGCATCTGCTTGCAAAACATCAGCATCTACAATAATAGTGCGTTCCCCTAATAAATTCATATCCAGAGATGCTCTCAAACTACGTCCGATCAACCTTTGAATTTCTTGAGTGCGTCCAGAAAGTTTCATAAATTCTCTTTGTTGGCGTTGGGGAGTTGCACCAGGTAACATTCTATATTCAGCAGTTAACCAACCTTGTCCCGTGTCTGCCAAAAACTTAGGTACTCCTGGTTGGATAGTGACAGTGCAAAGTACCTTTGTCTCGCCACACTTAGTTAAAACAGAACTGGTAGCAAATTTAGTATAATCTAATTCAAAACTGACAGGACGCAATTGCTCTGGTTGTCTGCCATCAGGACGTTGCCAAGACATAGATATCTATAAAATTGATTAATTAATAAACTACTGAGAATTACTGAAAAATTCAGGTATAAAGCCTCTCAATTCATCCAATCCTCTTAATTTTATCAGAAGAGGTAATTCTAAATTCTAAATTCTAAATTCTAAATTCTAAATTCTAAATTCTAAATTCTTGAAATTGTTGTAATATTTGTTGTTGAACTTGGGTAATTTGTTGTTCCCCATCAATAGTGAGTAATCTTTGACGATATTCATAATATTCCAAAATAGGAATAGTACGCTCATAGAATAACTCTACCCGACGTCGCACAATTTCTGGGTCATCATCAGCACGCGATCGCTGTAGACATCGATTCATCAGTATCTTCTCAGATACCTGTAAATAAATTGCCCAGTTTAGCTTTTGCCCTAAATCATCTAATAAAAAATTTAGTTCTTCCGCCTGAAAAGCAGTTCTCGGATAACCATCAATTAACCAACCCTGGCTAACATCAGACTGTAAAAGTCGTTGACGAACAAACTGGATCATTGTTTGGTCTGGTACTAACTCCCCCTTTTCTACATAAAGCTGCGCCATCTGGCCTAATGTTGTTTGAGTAGCGATCGCTTCTCTAAGTAAATCGCCAATAGAAATTAAAGGAATCTGTAAATGATTACATAACCATTGTGCTTGAGTTCCTTTCCCAGCACCTGGACCACCTAAAATTATCAGTCTCACAGTCCCTCAACTTGATTAGTCACAATACAATACTTGATTATTTTATATATCTATATAGATAGCAGCATTAACAGGACTTACACAAAAAGTGGAATTATATACAATTTGTAGAGGTTAACTGCCGTCACCCCCTACTAGATATGGTGGTTATGCGTAAGTCCTGATTAATTGATTTATCAAAAACTCAGATATATATAATAGCAATCAGGAATCAGTTGTGAGAATTTGACTGTTCCTTATAATGTCCATGTGCTTTTTTCTTCTTCCCTGTTCCCTGTTCCCTGCTCCCTGTTCCCTGTTCCCTGTTCCCTGTTCCCTGTTCCCTGTTCCCTGTTCCCTAAAAGTTTCCAATATCTCACAACCTAAATCATATTGCTATAGAACCCATTTGGTATTTTTAGTCATAATTCATCATTAACAGGACTTATGCATAACCACCACCTATGGTAGGAGTATACGGCCGTTAACCCCTACAAATGGTGTATAACTTCTTTTTTGCATAAGTCCTGATTAAGTGTTTTGGTAGTCCTAACATAGTCAGGATAGAGAATCTCAGAACTATCCGTTGACTCTTGTGTTCCCTATTACCTATTTATTTGAATTGGACATACATATAGTGTTAAATTTATAGTATAATCAAAAAAAGCACTATATATTGTAAAACAAGTATTGTCCTTGGGCAATGTTTCAGTCCAGCTTACAAACTGGAAAAATTCAGTATATTACCAAAAATAGATTTCTCAATTTTAATTTTCATAATGGTTGCACAACTACAAACCCCTTCTATAAATATTCCTAGCGATCTACCATACACTGTTCCAGGTCTGGTGCAAGTATTCACAAGTGGTCAGCGCAATTTCTTTACTGATGTTATGGCTCAAGCTTTGAGGATAGCTGGCCAAGGAACTCCTGTGTTGATTGTACAGTTTCTCAAAGGAGGAATTAACCAGGGACATGATCATCCAATGCAACTAGGACAAAATCTGGATTGGCTTCGTTGTGGTCTTCGTGGTTGTATTGATACGCCGGATATAGATGAAAGTCAGAAAAATTCATTACTGGACTTGTGGGTCTATACTCAAAAGGTTGTAGATGAAGGAAAGTATGAGTTAGTAGTTCTTGATGAATTAAGCGTAGCTATTAATTTTGCCTTAATTCCAGACATTGAAGTAATAGAGTTTCTAGAAAAACGTCCTGTTCATGTAGATGTAATTTTGACAGGCCCAGATATGCCAGAGGCAATTTTGGACATGGCAGACCAAATTACTAAAATTCGTCGCAGTCACAGGCCATAAGAAAGAAAGTTTTAATCAGGGTCTGCTGAAAAAATTGGTTAGTGGGGGTAGGACACGGGGACGGGTCGATTTGTGGGGAACAGGCAATGGTTTCGGTCATTTTATGTTAAGAAATTTTCTTGAATTTCAGCATAAAATTTCAGTAAATTGATGCTAATAAGAGCCAATAACTAGGAGATAAGTTAAATATAAAAAGCTCCATTACCGTAAGCTATCCTGACTTTTAGCAATATTGCAGCAAGCTCTAATTATCTAGGAGAGAGAAAAGGGAAGAGGTTTTGCTTTCCAAATTCTCTCTTTACCAAGATTAAAATATTAGAATTACTGCCTAATCCTTTTTTAAACCATTTATCGTACATTTTTCCTACATTTTCTTGAGAGTAGGCAGTAGGGAGTAGGGTTTATAGGAATAATATATCTTCACGGTTGTGCCTAGAATTTTTAAAAATATGATTGAAGTTTACTTATTAGTTAATAACTGAAATTTTGAGGCAGTACAGCATTAATGTTTATGAATTAGTATAAGTTGATGCTTGTAGAGAAATAATTTTTGTTGTTGTAAAAAATTATCTTTGTGAAAAAATCTTCCAGCTATGATTTTCTTCTAAATTCTGTCTCCTGACTCCTGACTCCTGACTTCTTCTTAGGAGAAGATAAATGATTACTTCGGTGGGAAGGATATTTCTGTTACTATCGTTACAGTAAAATGAAAAAGTTTAGTTATTGAGCATGAAACAAATATTTTTGGCAGTGCTGACTGTCGCTACACTCCTATCTAGAACCATCACCTGCAAGGTCCAATCAACTTAACGATCTTTACAACAGTTGCTACGGAGGAAATACTGGGAGTTGTGAGAGATGAGGTAGGCTTTGCAGACAAGGAAATGCGCGAGCTTGCGACTTAGTTAATACTGTGACTAGAGCGGGTATTCGTCAGATTAGCTATTATTGCCAACAGCGAAATAATAATCGGGCCTGTAATTTTTTGCGCCAGGTTAATCAAGCAGGTGGTCTTAGCAACTTAGCTCGTTTGTGCAGTCAGGGCGATGGCGGAGCTTGCAATGCTCTGAGGGTTATTAATTGCTATGCGGCAGAAAATTTCACACGTGGCAGACGTAAGTGTGGCTGACTCAATTAGCGGGGACTTTCGATTTGTCTGTTTGGCCTGGTTAATTTTCAAGCAAGGAGAAATATGTCAGGCAATCGCTAATTTTGGATTTTTTAACAGGGTGCGTTAGATGGGAGTAGGGGAGTAGGGGAGCAGGGGAATAGGGGAGATAAAGACACCTAGAAAAAAAATCTATTGCACAGTTTTAGCTGCGTCAGTCTACTAGATTTATATTCCTTGTACAAATAGTCTCTAAGACTTGACAACATTTATCAAATGATGAAGTAAATTAATATTGGACAACTAAAGAATTGATGGGGATTTATACTATAGGGTATCAAATATAGTTAAATTAAATTATGCGAATATTACAGATAGTACCATCTATTTCTCTTGTTTATGGTGGTCCTAGTCAAATGGTATTAGGACTTTCTACTGCTCTTGCTGCTCAAAATATAGATGTTACTATTCTCACTACAGATTCTAATGGAGATATAGGTCAACCACCTTTAGATGTTCCTCTTGATAAACCTGTTAGACAAAATGGTTATCAAATTCGTTATTTTCGTTGTTCTCCATTCCGTCGTTATAAATTTTCTCTGAAGTTATTACAATGGTTAAATCAACACGCTTCTGAATTTGATTTAGCTCATATTCATGCTCTTTTTTCACCAGTAACTACTATGGCTGCAACTATGGCTAGAGCTAACAATTTACCTTATATTTTAAGACCTTTAGGTACTTTAGACCCGGCTGATTTACGGAAAAAAAAATTACTCAAAAAAGTTTATGTTTCTCTGTTAGAAAAGCGGAATATTGCTCATGCAGCAGCACTTCATTTTACCAGTTTAGAAGAGGCAAAAGTTTCTGAAAGATTTGGTGTATCGACACGAGATTTAGTAATTCCTTTGGGTGTTAATCCCCCAGGTAATATTCAGGATGAAAAGTTAGTTAATTATCTTCAATCTCAAGCCATAGAAATTAAACATCCTGTGATTTTATTTATGTCTCGAATTGAACCTAAAAAAGGGCTAGATTTATTATTACCAGCTTTAGAAAAATTATTAGCAGAAGGGATAGATTTTCAATTTATTTTAGCAGGTGCTAATCCTCAAGATCCTAATTATGAAGCAAAAATTCGGTCACAAATAGAGGGTTCACCTCTTGCTAAATGTACAAAAATAACGGGGTTTGTTACAGGAGAAATTAAGGCAAGTTTATTACAGGTTGCTGATGTATTTGTGTTGCCTTCTTATTATGAGAATTTTGGTATCGCAGTAGCAGAGGCAATGGTGGCAGGTACACCAGTAGTTATTTCCGATCAAGTTCATATTTGTCAAGATGTAGCAGACGCAGAAGCAGGTTGGGTTGGTAGTTGTAAAATAGAGGATATGGCTATTTTAATTAAGTCAGCCTTGCAAAATGAAGCTGAAAGAAAACAACGAGGTTTGAATGCTAAAGAGTTAGCTAGAAAAAATTATAGTTGGGAAGCGATCGCTATACAAACTATTCAGGCTTACCAAAAAATTATTACCTATTAATAAGTCGTAATTTGCCTATTATTCAGTTAACAGTTATCAGTTTACTTTTGCCAACTCCAATAAACGATTTTTTTTGCTAATTAAACAGATTTGATATTAAGTGCTTGGAGTGGATTAGTATAGGTACTATCGGCTAAAGGAGGTGACTTATTTTAGCCCAATATTGGAAGATATAGCAGTCTAATAAAAGGGCACGGACATATCAAAAGCTTAAAACTCAGATCAGACTACACAGGATTTTTGCTTCTTGCTTCTTGCTTCTTGCTTCTTGCTTCTTGCTTCTTGCTTCTGTTATAACTGACAACTGTTCACTATTAATTAATTTAAGTCTAAATAGTCATCGTCAAACATTTTTATCTATCAATAAATTTGTGATTTTTTTACAAATAGTAAATAACCACATTTTATTTACTTTTCATAATTTTGATTATTTCTATACTTTCTAGACTTTTTTTTAGTCTCCTGATGGTTTGCTGACTGAGCTTGAAAAATTGCTGAAGCTTTCTCTACAGGCACTTCCAATACCTGAAACAAACGAGTTAAAAATGTTTGTTCTTTACCAGAAAAAACTCCATCTATTAAGATTAGATCGACAGCTAATGTAAATGCTATTTCTTTATACTCTGGATGTAGCGCATCGTTGGCTATAGCAACTAAATTATTCATACCTTTTTCACTGAGTAAATTGAGCAATCTATCTAGCATATTTGTAATCTGTTTTTCTGAATAACCTTTAAACATTTCCATTTGCGTCAAAAGTACTATAAGTCTTTCTGTTTCTTGATCTAAAAGATAACCATCTGAGGCAATGGCAGATATTGCAATAGCAGCTATTGCTTCTTGTTGTGAGAATGCCATTCGATTTGGATTGTAAACTCCAAGAACCTTATTTAATAAACTCATGTTAGGCTTTGCCTCCCAATTTATTGTTTGTTTATTTCTTTACTATTTTATCTTGTATAACAGCTTTTAATAGTTTATTGGTTATATCACAGGATTTTTTTTTTGTCAACTAGACTATTGTGACAAATTGATCATTAATTAAGAATATTTAAAGTTGTGCGGAAATTCTGAATAAAAAACCAAATTTATTGATATATTAAGAACAATATTGTGAATCAATTTGGCTTTTTTTATGATGTTCAACACTGCTCTAACTCCTTGTTTTTATCTTGAATTTTGAGGTATGATTAATATCATATCCTGATAATTAGCGTGCAAAAAAATTCTCCTATTGCTCTATTTTTATCCTGCCTTATTTCTTCTTTTTTAATTAAACTATTTTGACAAATTGATCATTAATTAAGAGTATCAAAGTTGTGCGGAAATTTTGAATGAAAAACCAAGTTGATTGATCTATTAAGAATAATATTTTGGGTGCATCTCATATTTGCAAAAATACTTTTTTTCCTATATATTCCCTATTACCTATTTCCTATTCCCTATTCCCTGTTCCCTATTCCCTAAAAGCGAGAATTTTTTGGCTTTATTCAAAATTGAGATGCACCCAATATTTTGAATCAAGTTAGCTTTTTTTATGATGTTCAATACTGCTCTAACTCCTTTTTTCTATCTTGAATTTTGAGGTAGTCTTAATATCATGTCCGGATAATTAGCGTGCAAAAATTTTATCCTATTGCTCCATTTTTATTCTGCCTTCTTTCTTCTTATTTAATTAGACTATTTTGACAAATTGATCATTAATTAAGAATATTTAAAGGTGTGCAAAAATTCTGAATAAAAAACCAAGTTGATTAATCTATTAAGAATAATATTTTGGGTGCATCTCATATTTGCAAAAATACTTTTTTTCCTATATATTCCCTGTTCCCTATTCCCTATTCCCTATTCCCTATTCCCTATTCCCTATTCCCTAAAAGCGAGAATTTTTTGGCTTTATTCAAAATTGAGATGCACCCAATATTTTGAATCAAGTTAGCTTTTTTTATGATGTTCAATACTGCTCTAACTCCTTTTTTCTATCTTGAATTTTGAGGTAGTCTTAATATCATGTCCGGATAATTATCCTGGGAAAACTTTATCCTCTTGTTCCATCTTCCATCTTCCATCTTTCTTCCTTCTTCCTTTTTCCCTGCTGACTCCTGACTCCCTCATAAGATTGACATTCTGACTTCTTAATTTATTCCGACATTTAATCATTCCCTAATGGAGTTAAAAGCAAACTTCCTGTTTCTGGAAATCCCAATTTATTAGACTTATCAAATCGCCAATGTTGCTGATAACGACTAAGAAAATTCTGACCAACAATCCCATCAATACCTATTAAATCAAGAATTTGATTATCAATAATAATCCCATCCAATTGAGATACTTCATGCTGTTGTAAACTCACAGTATCCAACTGTGTTTTCTGAGCAATTTCAGTACCACAAAATCCTAAGACATCTATTTTTTCTGCATTAGCAATATCAATTCCTAATTCATTTGCTAAATTCCGAGATAAAACCATTAAATCTGCTCCTGTATCTAATAGAAATAGAAAAGGTCCTTTACCATTAATTTTTACCTCAGCTAACATAACTCCCATTCTACCTATCAAAGGAATAGTATTATTAACAGAAGAAGAAGGAGGTAGTAACTCCAACTGAGAAGTTTGAGGATTAATAATTACATCAAAACCTTTGAGAAAATCTAAACCTAAAACACCTGATAAATTACCAGGAATAGCTGTCTTAGACAAACCCATTCCTTGCAAACCATTTACTGTAGCTGCATCAACTGTTATTGTAGGTAAAGTATGTATATTAGCATTAACATTTGAACAGTCATCACCGACAACAAAGTAAGATAATAAATCATTGGGAATAGGAGTACTTGCTAAACCCAAATTTTGAGCTATTTTGCTATCTATAATTGTATTAGAAGCACCTGTATCTAATAAAAAATTTTTAGTTTCCCCTGCCACTATTACTGGAAGAGTAAATACCTGACTATTTGTAAGTTTTTCAAGCTTGACAGTAGCTTTTCCTTGACTCAGAATTTCTGGTAAACTAGCTCCACTTATTTCTAATAATGCTTCCATTCTTTGATTAGCATCTGGGCGAAATTTACCATCTGGAGCTAACATTATTACTCTCATTGTGCATTGCATAGAAGCTACTTGTATCGCTTCTAAAGATGCTTCTGTGGGTTTAACTATTTTTCTGAGACATTGAGTGAGTTCTTGTAGAACTTCTTGGGATAGTCTACTAGGTTTTGATGATGGTATTTGAGCAAGGGTAGTAGGATGATTTTGTTCGCTAAAGTTGGGTTGAGGTGTAAAAAGAAAACCAATAATTCCTATGACTGAAATAATTAATTTAATTGAGGTAGTTTTTGGCATAATATCAAATCCGATAGCAAAATAGTCAGTCCTCAGTCCTCAGTCCTCAGGAGTTATAAATAGATTGGTGTGAGGTACACCAAATAGGAACCTTAATAATTGGACATCATAAGAAGTGGAAATAATCTATTAATCTAGGGAAAAAGAACAATCAACAGTTTGTTAATATACCTCATTATAGATTAATAGAGATGTTAAGATATAAAGCTCAGATTAATTGGGTTCAAAGTAATAATTACTGAAGAATCATATACATCACAATCAATTTCTTTACATAAATATTAATTACCAACATAAGGTGAATCAAAACCGATATTTAAAGGGAAAAGAATGGCTAGAGGATTGTATAAAACAGGAGATAATAAGTTATTAAATGCTGATGTGAATGGAGCATTTAATATTATTAGAAAAGTAATTCCCGATGTTTTTGGGGAATAAAGAGTTTGCCGTTTAACCCTGTAATGCTTGACTCACTATGAATGACTAGACTTTCAGACTTTTGAGTAAGTTTAGTTGAGCGGTAAGTTCAACAATTAATCATTAACAATTAATAATTACTTCCCCTTAAAACAAGAGGATTGACAAAAAGGATTTTTTTCTCCTTGATAGTTAGAGGAAATATTTTTCCCACTGTTTCATTTTCCTTGTTCCCTACTATAATATATAGCAATTTCCATAATTCTGAGGCTTTAGGAAATAGGTAAAACAAGGAGGAAAAAGACAACTGTAATTCACACTTCCCGATCGACACTATAATACTCTTCTATTTATTAGATTTAATAACAGAAGTCAAAAACATAAAATATAAATATTATAGAAGAAAAAAATTAAATTTTACTTTGGCTGCGAGGTCTATTAGACATAGGCGTGAAAATCAAAAATATAATCAATTATTATCCATAAATTATCAATTATTTCCCCCTACTCCCTCTTTTATAGATAGATATGTCTATTGTTCAATGCTTTGTTTATGCTTCTTTATTTAATCGATTAACAAACTTATTAAGTCGCTCTAAATACTCATCACCAGCAATAGCAGCAACATCATTATGATCTGCACCTGGAACTATATATAAATCTTTGATTTTAGCAGGAGTAACTGCAAATAATTTTTCACTCATATAGGCAGGAACCGATCCATCTTCCCTGCCATGAATTAACATAATAGGTATGTCTAATTTCCGTAATTTTGTAATTGAGTCAAATATTTGATGTAAGATTAATTTGATTGGAAAAAATCTATACATTCTTCCCCTATAATCCACCATCCCTTGCATAGAAGTAAAAGAACTTTGAATAATTAATCCGGCCATTTTCGGATGTCTTATAGCCAACTCAATAGCAATAGCACCTCCCAAAGAATGACCATAAACCAGTATATTTTGTGGATTAATTTCTCTTTGATTAACTAAATAATTCCAGACAATTTCTACATCTTGATAAATCTGTGCTTCACTAGGGAAATTCCCTTTACTTCGCCCATAACCACGATAATCTATCAATAAAACATCAAAACCTAATTTCTGAAATCTATAAGCTTGTTCAACATTCGCTCCAATATTAATACCATTACCATGCAAATATAACAGCACACCCTGAAAATTTGATACCTCAGAATTAGCAGGTATCCACCATCCATGTATTTGCTCTAACTTGCCTTTTTTCTTAGAAGCAGATAACCAAACATCTTCATAGGAAAGATTTACATCTTTCGGCGTTATTTTTATAACAGAACTAGGGAAAAACATAAATCGCTGCTGTAAAAATACCAAAAATATACAGACAGCAACATAAGCGATCGCTAAAACTATCCCAACAATTAAAATCAACTTTGCAACGAAAAAATAATCAAATTGCCACATAATAAAAATCGGCAGTTAGGTTTTGATTAACCAATAATTTTCTCAACACCTAACGCCTCATAAATAATAACTAAAAACCAACTTTCTAAAGGCGAGGCAGAAGTTTATACCAATCATTAGATTGTTCATAAACATGAGCAACTTCAAATAATAAAGCCTCCTTCAAAACATTACCAATTAATTGCATACCAATAGGTAAACCTTTTTCATCAAAACCACAAGGTAAACTCAAAGCAGGTAAACCAGCCAAATTAACTGGAATAGTCATTAAATCAGACAAATACATACTCAGTGGGTCATCAGTCTTTTCACCCGCCTTAAAAGCAGTAGTCGGAGCAGTGGGACAAGCCAAAATATCCACCTGAGCAAAAGCCTTATCAAAATCTTCCTTAATCAAAGTCCGGACTTTTTGAGCCTTAAGATAATAAGCATCATAATATCCAGCGGACAAAGCATAAGTACCAATCATAATTCGGCGCTTAACTTCCGTACCAAAACCCTCAGCACGAGTCTGAGCATACATTTCCAAAAGATTTTCCGACTTAGGAGCGCGGAAGCCATATTTCACCCCATCGTAACGAGCTAAATTTGCTGAAGCTTCCGATGGGGCAATAATATAATAAGTAGGCAAACCGTAGCGGAACCGAGGACAAGAAATTACCTGAATTTCCGCTCCCAACTCCTGTAACTGTTCCACTGCCTTAGTAAAAGCTTGATTAACAACTGAATCTAAACCCTCACCAAAAGTCTCCTTAATTAGACCAATTCTAATTTGCCCCTTTGGTCTTAAATTCGGTCTCAGGTTCCTAGTATAATTTGGGATAGACACATTAAGACTCGTAGAATCTTTAGGGTCATAACCAGCGATCGCCTGTAACAAAATCGCAGCATCTTCAACAGTCCTACCAAAAGGCCCTATTTGGTCTAAAGAAGAAGCAAAAGCCACCAACCCATAGCGAGAAACCAGACCATAAGTAGGCTTCATACCTACCACACCACAAAAAGATGCTGGTTGACGAATAGAACCACCAGTATCTGAACCCAATGCAACTACAGACTCTTGAGATGCCACTGCTGCGGCCGACCCCCCAGAAGAACCACCAGGCACTCGTTCCACATCCCACGGGTTAGCCGTAACTTGATAAGCAGAATTTTCCGTCGAACTACCCATGGCAAATTCATCTAGATTTGTCTTACCCAGAATAACTGCACCAGAATCTAAAAGTTTTTGAGTCACAGTCGATTCATAAGGAGGAATAAAATTTTCTAGAATCTTAGAACCACAAGTAGTAGGGATACCTCGGGTGCACATATTGTCCTTCACAGCGATGGGAATCCCTGCTAATTGTCCAATTTTCTCTCCTGCAGCAATTTGGGCATCCACCTGACGGGCCTGTTCTATGGCCTTTTCTGCCGTGACACAGATAAAGCTTTTCAACTTTGGCTCCAACTGGCTGATGCGTTTTAGGGCCTCTTGGGTAATTTCTACAGCAGAGCGTTCTTTACTTATTAGTTGTTGATGCAGCTCGCTAATGGATGCCATGCCTATACCATCATTCCTAAAGTTCAGCTATTAGATTATAGGGTTAATTGAATTAACTATAAATAATTAACTATCAAAAATTCCTATGGCAGGAAACAGGCAACAGGCAACAGTCGGAAAAATATTCCCCTGTCTCAAGAGCTTTATCATTACTATGTCCGCGCCCTGTCTATTGCTATACATAGCACTGCGCAAATAGGTTAGGGCAATTATAAACACTCATGCCGAGGGTCATTATGACTTTTGACTTTTAAATTTTAACTTTTGACTTTTGACTTAATCTATATATTCCAAGGTAGATTTTATCCGGAGATTGGCACATAGAGGTAGATAAGATTAAAAACTTCCATAATTTCCGAATAGGAGGTATGCCAGCAAAAGCTAGTTTGAAACCACATCTTACGGTAGAGGAATTGAAAATTCGCTACCGACAAGCTCCAGATACCATCGAATCTCGTCGGTGGCATCTCCTGCTTCTAATTGCTCAACAATGGTCTATTAAAAAAGCATCTCAAGTTGTGGGACTTAACTACGATTATGCTAAGGAAATTGTTGGGCGCTACAATAGGGAAGGGCCTGAATCTGTGAAAAATCGCAGTAAAGACCGTCAACCACCACCTGCTAAATCTTTGTTGACACCAGCTCAACAGCAGGAACTTTCAGAGGCTTTACAAGGGCCTGCTCCTGATGGTCAAGCATGGTCTGGTCCAAAAGTAGCCCGTTGGATTGCTCAGAAAACTGGTCGCGACCATGTCTGGCCTCAACGAGGTTGGGATTACTTAAAACGACTAGGCATTGACTGGAAAAAAAAGTAGAAAAATGTTGGATCTTATCTTAAATGGGATTTTGAATTGGAGAAATTGTTCTTTACAGGAATTTTAGATTTTTATCCTGCATTGCAGTGCTATTTAAGTTGTAAGGTTAAGTTGTAAGGAAAATATTTTGGAATTAAGAGAATTAAGAAACAAGGGTGCAGTTTCTGTTGTGTTAGGGACGAATATTAAGGACTGAGGTATGGCTAAGAAACCTCACTGTACCTAAATTCGGCAACAAATGCTTACATTAAAAGCTTTTCCGGAGCAAGAGCGAAAATCTTGATAAATTGAATGAAGGTTGTTGAGGCTATAAGTAATAAATAATGCTTGATATTATCAATTATTTATCTTTTCTGTGGCGGGTTTAATAACCCACTGTCAACGACGGGGATGCTTAAAATTGTTTGGGGTTTGTAGACACAAACGTAGCTTGTCGAAGACTATTCATAAGCAATTTTCTCTTATGCCTTCTACCTTCTTCAATGGCAATAACCTACAACATAAATATCCCAAGATTTCGTTGTTATGAAAATCAATATTTGTACAAAAATATGTTTAGTATTTGCTTTCTGTTTAGGGATTAATTTAACTATCAATAATCCCGCTTATGCTAGACCAAAATCTAGATTGCTTTGTGAAATTAAAGAAGAACTATGTCAAAGAAAGGAACAGAATGTATGTACAGAAAAAGAAAGCTGTTCTGAAAAAACAAAGCCAGTAGTCAAAGAAGTTTCACCCATAATTCGACCTAATAAATTTTATTGTGACCGGGGTAAAAATGGTATCCCAACTACTTTTGTCAAAACACCACAAGGTACTTATACAGTTATTCGTTGGGTTTCTAATTATTGGGACTTACACAACTTAACTGGCCAAATTAGACTATAATGCTTGTAAATCAATA
>NZ_RCBY01000188.1 GCF_003838195.1 Okeania hirsuta | reverse complement strand
CCAGGACATCAAATGGTCCTCTTTGACTCTGCGGGCGTCCGACTGCTACAGTCATACTACTTTTATATCCTCTTGCTTTTATTGACATACTCCCGACGTTGCCCTTGAGCGACAACGCGGAATTCTTCAACCCGCACGGGGAGTTGCAGTTTATACAGAGGTGATGTCCTCCCCCTGTTTTTTCTATGTTCCCCTTCAGGAGAGCGCGGGACTTCCCGCTGTTTTTGTTAAAAAGTTTGCTTTCTTAAGCAAGTTAACATAAGTATATATATATTTAAGAAATTTTGCAATTATCTTTCCCAATACCTTAAACTTATTTAAGATTTTCTTTAGATTTTAATAAATGGCATAGAACCCTTGTGGAATATTAGCCCACGTAAAAATTATTTTATCATCACATATCCACGCTTTATCTTTCATATGTAAATCTAAGGGTGAATATCTAGAGGAAATGTAACAGGACTGACGCAGTAACGCTACATGATGGGGAGATGGGGAGATGGGGAGATGGTGAGATAGGGAAATCTGCACAATTAAACCCACATTCCGCACGTCAAATTGTAACATTAAAAGTAGTATAAAAACCGTAGCTGATGATGTAAAGCCTCATTATTGCAAGAGGTACTGATAACTGATAACTCAAATGACTCTCCCCACACTCCTCCTATATTTTTAAATAGGTCCTATAAGGGTTCTGTATTTATTTTGGGTCTAAAAAATTTTAAAATTGAGAATGGTATGTAAATATAGAAAGTTTATGACTACTCAAACTTTGATAGGTGATCGCTTACTGCGCAAGGAAATTATAGGGTCTCGTCGTCTCAGTAATTACTTCTGGGCTGTAATTGTCAGTATGGGAGGTATTGGTTTCCTCTTATCAGGGATATCTAGTTATCTCAAAGTTAATCTGTTATTTGTTGCCGACCCTAGCCAACTTAATTTTTTACCCCAGGGAATAGCTATGGGATTTTATGGTGTGCTTGGTACACTGTATGGACTTTTTTTGTGGTTAACTATTATTTGGGACATTGGTGGTGGCTACAATGAGTATAACCAAGAAAAAGGCCAGGTGATGATTTTTCGCTGGGGATTTCCTGGTAAGAATCGTAAAGTAGAATTTAGTTGTCCTACTGAAAATGTGCAATCTATTAAGGTAGATATTAAAGAAGGTCTCAATCCCCGTAGAGCTATATATCTTCGTCTCAAAGACAGTAGGCAAATTCCTCTTACCCGTGTCGGTCAACCATTGGCCTTGTCAAAATTAGAAAATGAAGCGGCTCAACTGGCTAAGTTTCTTCAAGTTCCTTTAGAAGGTCTTTAGTAGAAGTCAGAAGTTAGAAATTAGAAGTAATCCCTGACTGAGTTTGAACATTTAAAAATGTCTGCTTGGAGGGGTGATAGTAGAAGTTCAGAAGTCAGAAGTTAGAAGTTAGAAGTAATCCCTGACTAAGTTTGAACATTTAAAAATATCCACATGAAATCCGTAGCGTTACGTCAGTCAAACAAGAATCTCCCATTATAGTTTTTAATTTATAGCAATGTGCGCTGGCTTATGTACAAATTGCAGGAATTGCCCAATAGCTAAAACCTTATATTATCGGCAATTTATTCCCCCTATTGCCTATTGCCTGCGCGCAGCGCTATAACGATGAGAGTCTCAAAAAATCAACATTGAATTGTGAGTGAAAATGCAAAAAAAAATCAGCCAGTGGTTATTGTCATTAATTATAGTAGTAACTTTGTTGGTGACAGGATGTACTGCCACCTCTGTTCCTAATACAGAAGTTTCGACCCCATCAAGTCAAACAACATTAGATGCTAAGTACAACAGTTTACCTCAGCTAAACGGTAAAGCAACAGTAGTAATGACTGTAAATTCCTCTCCTATTACCATAGAAGTAGACGGCATTAACGCACCTATTACAGCAGGTAACTTTATTGATTTAGTTCAAAAAGGAGTTTATGATGGGTTAGTATTTCACCGAGTAGTGCGCAAACCTCAACCTTTTGTGGTTCAGGGTGGCGACCCTCAAAGTAAAGACCTCAATATCCCCTTAAATAATTTAGGTACAGGAGGTTTTATAGACCCCACAACCTCTAGCGAACGTTACATTCCTCTGGAAATTAAACCTCAAGATGCTTCAGAACCAGTTTACAGTAACACTTTAGAAGAAGTTGGTGTTGCGGAGTCACCTGTTTTGCCTCATACAAGAGGTGCTGTAGCAATGGCTCGCTCTCAATTTCCTGACTCTGCTTCATCCCAATTTTATTTTACTTTAACTGACCTGCCATTTTTGAATGGTAGCTATGCAGTATTTGGTTATGTTACACAAGGGATGAAAGAAGTTGTCGATAATATTGAAGCTGGCGATCGCATTGAGTCAGCGAAAGTTGTTGAAGGTCTGGAAAATTTAACCATACCTAATAGCAACGAATCTTAACTTAACTGTGGAAGTTGTAGTTACGGGTATCGGTCTCACTTCTGCTTTGGGGAACCTCCATCAAAGTTGGAAAAAACTTTTGGAGGGTAAGTCTGCTATTAAGTTACATCAACCTTTTGCAGAATTACCTCCCCTACCTTTGGGTTTAATAAATTTTCAACCTGTTAATTTAACTCAGTTAACCAAGGAAGTCGTAGAAACTGCTGTCAAATCTTCAGGTTTAACACTGCCCCTACATGAATGTGGTGTAGTCATCGGTTCTAGTCGTGGCTATCAAGGAATGCTGGAAAAGTTGGCAAAAAAGCAGCTTATTGGAGATGGTCAGCAAAACGATCTGGAAAAAGATGACACTTCATTTATTAATTTGTTGCCCCATCAACCTGCTATTTTTGCTGCGAGTCAGATAGGTACAAAGGGCGCTGTTCTTGCTCCAATGGCTGCTTGTGCGACGGGAATATGGGCGATCGCTCGTGCCGTAGAGTTAATTGAAACTGGTCAATGTCAACAGGTAATTGCGGGTGCTGTGGAATCTCCTATTACACCTCTGAGTATAGCAGGATTTAGAAAAATGGGAGCTTTGGCTCAAACAGGTGCTTATCCTTTTGACCGCAGTCGGGAGGGGTTAGTTTTGGGGGAAGGAGCTGCTGTTTTGGTATTGGAGTCGGCTGAATTTGCACGGCAAAGAGCGGCTAAAATTTATGGTCAAATTCGGGGTTTTGGTTTGACAAATGATGCTACTTATGGTAATGCGCCAGATTTGAGTGGAAAAAGTGCAATGTTAGCGATCGCTCAATGTTTGGAAAGAAGTGGTTTGTCTGCTGAAGATATTGACTATGTTCATGCTCACGGAACGGCAACTCAGTTAAATGATCGCCACGAAGCTAATTTAATTGAGCAAATTTTTTCCCAGGGAGTGGCAGTTAGTTCGACAAAGGGAGCGACGGGTCATACATTGGGAGCATCTGGAGCATTGGGTGCTGCATTTTGTTTGATGGCGATCGAACATCAGATTTTACCTCCCTGTGTAGGATTAAATGAGGCAGAATTTGACTTAAACTTGGTTAGGTATGCTCGTCAGTCTCAGGTGAAAAATGTTTTATGTTTGAGTTTTGGGTTTGGGGGGCAGAATGCAGTGTTAGTTTTAGCTTCAGGAAATTAAATTTTCCAATCTGAGGAAGAACTAAAAAATTGTGAAGTAAGGGCGATCGCTTTTACTACTCTCGCTGAAATATTCGCTTTCTTTCAATTCAGGATTTTTCCGACAAATTATGTGCCATGAAAAGCCTATCTTTTGTGCTTTTTCAGATACATATCTCACCCAACTCACTACCGTATTATCAGCCAGATTAACTATTCGACTAATGCCTCTTCAACTACTGTATCAGCCTTTATAACCATAGGCATTTGTTCAGGTTGAATTTTTCTACGATAGTAGAGCTTGTCAAAAGTATCGGTGTTTGCGCAGCATTCCGCAGGAAAAGTTTGTAGGCATTCAGGACAATAATATCGTTGACTTCCAATACTTGTCTTTCCATGATACCTGAGCTTTCTGATGTCTACACAGAGGAGATTCCATGATGATTGAAAGTATTTAGCGGGACTTGAATATTTTTTAGGCTAAAAATGGCTTCAAACTCAATGATAACAACGTATTTTCCTTGATCTGGCTAAAAATGGCTCTTTGCGTAGCATTCCGCAGGAAAACCTAGATAGATCAATCAATAGATTATTTTGACGTTAAAGCATTACATAGCAAGGGTTTAAAACTATTTTTAAGGCATTTTTTACTCAAGTCCCGTTAGGAACAATAATCATCTTATTATTCCCACACTTTCTTGATGCACTACCATTTCATTTTTTCTAGTTTTTTACTTGATGAAGTTTGAAGGCTTCAGTTTGCGTTTGAGAGTTGAAACTGCACCTAGAGTACCAAGAGCTAGAATACTTAAGATACTTGTGCTTTCTGGCACATCTACAGCAACCTTAATTTCTTTAATCAGAAAATCGTCGTTGCGATCGTCAGTATAGAAATCGAACACTAAACCCTTGGCAGGGAATAGAGCATTGGTTCCGTCACCATCAAAGTCAACACCACCACTGAAATCTACCTCGCGGGTCAAACCGAATCCAGGAAAATTCTGGAGCCTATCGGTTCCGAAAGTATCATTAATGTCTAAGTCAATACCATCAATGCCAAGATCAAATTCGTCTGTTCCAAGACCAAAATTACTAGCAGCGTCAAAGATAGTGGATAATAGAGTCACTTTTTTATTAAAAGTAAAACGCAGAAATTCGTTTGGACCAGAAGCATCTAGTTGAGATGAGTCAGCAAATCTACTACGAACACCAATACCAGAGAATAATCCATCTGTTTGAGAGATGTCAGCAGAGCGAATAACATTTAAAGGAGCATCTGCACGAGATCCACCAGAGTGAACCCCAGCAGTAACTGTCAATTCTAAGCCATCACCTAGATCATAAAATAGTGAAGGCACATTTTGGCGAGGTCCGGCAAAGTCTTGGCTTTTGATCAAGGTGATAGCATGAGAAGCTTCGCTAATGCTTAGACCTACAGCAACTACACTGCTTGCTATCAGACTTTTATGTAAGTTATTCATGGAAAACTCCTATTAATTTGTTCTGAATTAAGAGACTGTTTGTAAAGTTTTGTAGTATACAATGATTGACCTTTAAACTGTAACAACTTGGTTATTTATCCCAGATTTATAGGCTGAAATACCCAATTTGCCAGGGGTAAAAACACTTCATAATTCTTTACAAACGACCTCTAAGAATAGCGAATCCTATCAAAATAAAGCAAGAGTAAATCACCATCTTTACTGAATCTTTACCAAATCAAAGAGACATGAAGATATAAGTTATTCTAATCCCCATAAATTCTAGTGAAATCGAGATAAATGATATTAAATTTTATTTTAAAAACAACATTAAATCATAGACTAAAAAACGGCGATTATTAATAAATAATAAGGCAGAGAATATCTAAATCATATATCAAAAAAGAGTGTGTTGTTGAACAGGATATAGTGCGTGCAAAAATTCTAATTTTCAACTAAATTTTGATCGAAAAAAATGATGCTAATTAATGATTCAAATATACTAAATCCGTTTAACGACGGAAATACGTTGGACTTATAATTAAAATTTATAGTAGATTTTCAAAAATTCTGAAGATTCATCTTCATTTAATCTTCACAAATTAAAAAATAGGTTGACATTAAGCCTGGGTTATGATAACTATTAGTAATATAAAAATTAGCGCTGCTGAGAGGCGGGATGAATCTTTTTTGAACAGGTAAATCTCATCCTTAATACTTCATACTTCTTTTTTGTCCAAGCATACAATTCATCCCACAAATATGCAACGCCTAAAAATTAATTAATATTTTCCCAGCATTCATCTGGAATTGATAATGATGTAATCGATGAGAGTTCTAGTAGAGTGCTTTAGAAACGTAACGCACCTTACAAGATATGTGATAGCACTATATTCATGCTCATGGAATGGCAACTAAATTAAACGATCGCCACGAAGCTAATTTAATTGAGCAAATTTTTTCTCACAGAGTGGCAGTTAGTTCGACAAGGGGAGTGACTGGTAACACATTGGGAGTATCTGGAGCATTGGGTGCTGCATTTTGTTTGTGGCGATCGAACATCAGATTTTACCTCCCTGTGTAGGATTAAATGAGGCAGAATTTGACTTAGACTTGGTTAGGTATGCTCGTTAGTCTCAGGTGGAAAATGTTTTATATTTGAGTTTTGGGTTTGGGGGTCAGAATGCTGCTTTAGTTTTGGGTAGAGTATATGGCAGGATAAATTGCTCTAATTAAAGAGTTTTTAATTATGAAACTTCCCAATGGGATTAAAGCGGAATTAGATAATAAAATTGAAAGCTATTGTCTTAATTTTCATCATCAAAAATGGAAAAATAAAGCTACCTTTTTTCAACAAAAGCTAGGAATAACCTTAGGAAATGTAGAAATTTTGAAAAGTGCTATTAAAAGAGCTGTTATCAATGAATCAGTTTTTATTCGTAAACTCAATGAATATGGTACACACTATAATATGAAGTTCTTTCTCCAGACTGAATATAGGAGAATCTCTGATTTTAGTTGCTTGGATAATTTGTACAGGAGAAGACTTTCCCTGATTAACAAATTGTTATCCTGTTAGTAAGTGAGGTATGATTAATGACTCAATTACAAGAATTAGATATTGTTGCATTAACTGAGGATAGACAAACAACTCATTTTGAAACAGGAGAATCTATTATTCTGTATAGAGGACAAGTAGGAACAATTGTTATGGAATACGATAATAATGTTTTTGAAGTAGATTTTTCTGATAATGATGGAACAACTTATGCAATGGAAACTATTCCAAGTAATCAAATAATGCGATTACATTATGAATTAGTAGAAGAAGTTGTTGCTTAATGCTTAGGTAGCACACAAGAAGTTGATAATATTTGTACAATAAATTCATATAATTAATTATTCTCAAGGAGTTAGTAATGTCTGTACAATTATTGCGACGACTATTTACTGTAGACCAGTATTATCAAATGCTGGAAGCAGGAATATTAACTGAAAATGAAGAGTAGAACTAATCCGAGGAGAAATTCTGAAAATGTCTCCTATTAGTCCTTCTCATGCAGGTTGTGTGAATTGTCTTAGCGAACTTTTTATTTTGGGTTTAGCAAAAACTGTTCTCGTTCTCCACAAACTTTCTGAACTGCCTTGGCGAAATTTTTACCAGAATATCCTTGATCTACCCATATCACTTCCAGTGAGCGACAACTTATCTCTGGCTTCGTTGAGCACAACTATAGCTCCCAATCTCTCAGAAGCATTTGCTTGAGTTACTCAAACACCTATTAATAGTCCTTGAGAGTCTACAACTATATGGCGCTTACGCCCTTTAACCTTTTTTCCACCATCGAAGCCATAGACACAGCCCTTTTTTCTATTGTTGAACGTACCTTTCCCTTTACTGAATTAATTTTTCCCAAGCCTGCCACAAAATTTGTGAAGTTTCCACCGGACTTTTCGGTAAACTTTGCCGCGCCTTCTCCAAACACATCTGTGCTTTTTGCTCATCTCCAGACTTCTTAATTGCCAAACTCAACCATAACCAAACCATAGGTTGATTCCCCTCAATATCCAAAGACTTAAAATAACTTTCCACAGCCTTTTCATATCTTTGCAATTGATAAAATAACACCCCCAAACTTCGCCATGCTTGCCAATGATTAGGCTGCAATTTCACAGTTTTTTGATAACAAAAAATTGCCTCTTCATAACGTTTCAACTGATGACAAACCTCAGCCTTCTTATACCAAGCATCATAATTATTTGGTCGAATAGAAATAGCAAGGTCATAAGAAGCGATCGCTGCTTCAGTTTTCCCAAATTCTTGCATAATTCGACCTTTAATAACTTGTGGAATACCCCCAAGCATTTTTGTTAACAAAGAAGGATTATTACCTCCTGCTTGAGATTTTGAAGAGGCAAAACTTTTCTGATATTTTACCGACTCTAATTCTTTTAAAACATCTTCTACAGACTGATACCTTTGATTAATGTTTGGAGCCAAAAGCTTATCAATAATTATCCCCAATTCTTTACTAATATTAGACTGTAAATATTGTCGCCAAACCCACTTACCCTCAACAACATCAAACAACTCAAAAGGCGCTACTTGAGTCAACAAATATATACAAGTAACCCCCAAATTATAAAGGTCACTAGCAGGAACCGCCTTTCCCGCCAACTGTTCCGGAGCAACATATCCCGCACTACCAATCATCGTTCCAGTTTGCCCAAGAGAAGATTCTGTAATTACCTTGCTAGCTCCAAAATCCACCAACACCAACTGGCCTTTAATTTCCCCTCTACCATCAGGAAGCGTAATTGAGTTTCGCCGAATAATATTTTCTGGCTTAATATCGCGATGAATTACCTGCCGTTCGTGGACAAATTCCAACACAGGCAACAAATCCCAAAGTAACTCCTGAATCTGATTTTCAGTAAAAACCCCATTAACAACCAATTCCTGCTCTAAATTTTGCCCATCAATAAATTCTTGGATGAGATATTGTTGCTCACCTTGTTGAAAATGAGCCATTAATTCTGGGATTTGAGGATGTTGACCCAACTCATCAAGTCTGGCGGCCTCCCGACCAAATAACTCAGCAGCTTTTTCGGCATTGGCACTATTTTGAGGAAAAAATTGTTTAATTACACAACGGGGTCGGGAAGGTTTATACTCATCTACAGCAAGGAATGTTTTGCCAAAGCCACCTTGACCAATAGGCTTAACAGTACGGTAGCGATCGCCCAAAAGTAACTTAGCTCCGCAGCTGTGACAAAATCGATGACCGGAAGGATTATATGGCTTTCGGCATTCAGAGTTAAGACAGTAGCTCATCCTGATTTTTAACTTGAAAATTTAGTTATATCAACTCACTTCAATTGACCTTAATATTAGGCACTACTGTTGTTTGCTAAAGCTTAAAAACATAGACTATCTTAGACAAATATATACAAAAGGAATATATACAAAAGGTCTATGTTTTTACGCCATTAATCTGTGTTATTATTGCATATGTCTGCTAAGACCAGAGGATTTTAGTAACAATTATGGAGTGTTTTGGACTCGACTTTTCATAAGGACGAAAACCCCAGAGGGAATCCTAAACTCAATGTGTTTGAGCGGAACATTAACCTTCTTTGCCAGTAGACTTATGGACAGGTGAGCCGGAAAATCGCTCTTAGTCACCGATGAAGAGCGTGTCTAGGATTGTCTAGATTTTTAGAAGGTGCTACTAACTTCTTATATCATCAGGACTTACGCACGGACACTAAATTGAGTGAGGGCGAATGCCATTTGCTAACGCAAAGCTCCGAATGGCGTCCCTACATATGACGTTTTCAAGGTGAATTTGCGTAAGTCCTGATCATGTCCGTTTAATTAGCGATCAAAAACTATCTTCTCCTTTTCCTTTTTTTTTCCTCCTGACTCCTGACTCCTGACTCCTGACTCCTGACTCCTCCGTTCTATCAGAGTTCAGATTCGAGAACCGAAGAAGGGATAGGTACTTCTTCAACAGTTGGATATTTTTCTATAGTTAAATTTGATTGCTGAGCTCCAGATAGTCGTTTGAGAAGCTTAGGTTTAGGGTCATGTAGCAAATAAATAATCCGATCGCCTGGTTGCCAATTTTCTGTGGCAGATAATACTTGAAGACTTCCTTGCCTTTCAATCAAAAGTGGCATTAACTCCCTTGCTCCAATAAGTGCCTTAAGGTGAGTCTTTTGGAACTCAAATCCCAATTGCTTAAGGACTGTTTCCCCTAATTTCACTTCTCTGTCAGAAAGATATTTATTCCAACTTTTGATATTTAACTCTAAAGCAAATGGTTGTTGAACCTTCTCTTTACCATTTTGACTTTTATGCTGGGGACTTTTTGGATAAATAGCTAATACTCTTGGTGGCTTAAATTCTTCTGCTGCTCTTTGAGCCAAAACTAAATTTACTTCTTCATTCTTAGTCATTGCTAAGAAAGTTCCCACTGATTCTAAACCAGCCTCTTCTAGGACATTAGTATCAAAGGCACTACTTTTGTATACTTGCAAACCTTCCTTCTCTGCCTGCTGACAAGCTTCCTCATCCGTATCTATGAGTACCACTGATTCACCCCTGTCCTTAAATATACGTCCAATCAATCGGGACAGAGGATTGGAACCCACAATAACAGCACCAGTAGCAGCACTAGAAGTAATTCCCAAAAATTGAGCCACAAACCTTGCGGTTAGTCCTTGACTAAATACAGTCATAATAATTGTCAAGAACACCAAAGCCTTAATAGAGTCACCACCATTAATACCTTTCTGAGTTAACAAGATAGCAAACAAAGAAGAAACTGAAGCCGAAACTATTCCTCTAGGAGCAACCCAACTGACAAACATCTTTTGTCGCCAATTAAGCTTACTATTCCAAGTACAAATTAAGACGTTGAGAGGGCGAACCAGGAACATCAAACTCAAAACGGTAAATACACTTCCCCAACCTAGAGCAACAATACTTGCTAAGGATAGGTCTGCTGCTAGTAAAATAAACAACACTGAAACGGCCAACATTGTTAGTTGTCCTTTAAACCGCCTTAATAATCGTAACTCTGGTATTTCGGCTGCCCCAACGAAAATTCCTGCTACGACTGTGGTCATCAATCCTGATTCACTACGGACTTGTTCTGCTAGACCAAACATTCCCCATAGAGCCGCCAAAACTACCAGATTTGCTAATTCTTCAGACAGAAACTTTGCTCTTTTGAGGGTAAATCCTAAAATCCAGCCTCCTGTTGCACCAATGATAGTCCCCATTCCTAAGCGCACAACTAGGTCTCTAAATAATCCTAAAGGGTCAGCGCCTTCATTTAAAACTATGTTCAATACCAATACGGCCAGAATTGCTCCTACAGGATCGATGAGAACTCCTTCTCCTTCCAACAAGGTCGCTACTTGTCGGTCTACTGAAACCTGTTTGAGCAATGGCCCTACCACGGTTGGCCCTGTAACTACTACTAACGAGGCATAAAGGAATGCGATCGGCCAGGGAAACTCACCTAACCAGTGAGCGGCCATGCCACCACCAATTAAGGTTACCAGTGTACCTATGGTTACTAAGTTGCGGATACTACCGGAAACTTTTCCTAATTCTCTAAGTTCCAAATTCAAGCCCCCCTCAAAGAGAATGAGGGCTACAAATAAGGATACTACCACTTCTAAACCATTACCCAGTAGGTTTGGATGTACCACTCCCAAAACATCTTTGCCTACTAGAATACCAAATAGTAGTAAAAAGACTATCGCAGGTACTTTCAGGTAGGCTGCCAGAACTTGGGCTGCTATACCACTGATTACAGTCAGGATGATCAGCAGAGTTATGTCAAATGGTATTTCCATAAGTTAAGTGTTATCTTTAAATTCCCTGGCTTACCAGCTTTTTTTCTTAGGTTTCAGATTTTGATTGTGAAATTATCTGTTCTAATTTTTTTTGCTGGTTAGTTTTTCTGTATTTTATTCTTAAAAATAGCGATGAAATTATTATTCAGAAGGATTGATTATTTATTTCAAGTTAGGTTAAGTTTTAGGAATTATCTGAATAAAACAATTGAATTACCGAACTTCTAATTTTTTTATTCCCTAATTAATTTTTCTGTACATCTCCTAATTTAAATATTTGCCCATAATTCTTTTGAAACAGATTTATCTCTTTCGTATTATAACTACTCTTAACCAAAGTGCAACTATGGTTATTTTTGACTTTTACGAATAGAGTATAATCTATCTAAATGTAGACCATGGCTGATGTTATACTAAATCCGCCTTAGCAAGAGGGTACTTTAAAAAGTTGTAGCCTTTGTTATACATAGGATTTGTGAATAGGACAAGCCTCCTTTTATACCCGGATTTGGTATTATCAGGTTTTGAGCTTAACTAGAAATTCCTTTAGATTAGGTTATTTTGACAAAAAATATAATTGTATGCGATTTTTTATCAAAATAAAAAATCCTTCTAAATACTAAATCCGGATTTAGATAAGAGCTTGATCTCAACGTTGGTTGAATACCCGCGCTCACCTGAGGGTGGAAGTGTCCTATAGAAAAACCAATCAATGTTGCGGTTTTTCCAAAGCGTGTGCTATTGTAATTAAATTAAGTCTGCTGGGCTAGCAGTTTCTAGGGCAGCCGTCGGATTGGCGATGTACTGTGGAGCGACCTTAAGACCGAAAAGAGGCTCGACCTCAGAGGCAAGTGCTATAGCGTAGCTTCTCTGTTAGCGCAGCTCCTCCGGAAGAGGTAAGAGGAAACAGAAAACCCTAAGAGCGTTATGCTTAGGAGTCCCTCGTTGTCCCCTTAGCGTAACGTCGGGAGGATGTCAATAATAGGGTAAGGTAGGGGGTAAAGAGTATAATACAGGTTGGGTTAACTGGGAACAAAAACCAAAAACCTAATCTGTTGGGTTTATCCTCCGGATAAGCTCCGCTAATGTTCCTCAAGCTAACCTACAAAGCTACTGCATTCTATCAATTGTCCGATACTGAATTGCCTCAGCTACATAAGCAGGTTTCAACTCCTCATCCCCCGCTAAATCGGCAATAGTCCTCGCCACCTTCAAAATTCGATCGCTCGCCCTCGCTGACAACCCCAATTTCCTGATCGCTCCTTCCAATAAACCCCGACTGCTATCATCCAACTTACACCACTTGCGAAAATGACGACTCTGCATCTGAGCATTACAACTTAAACCAACCTCATCCTGAAACCGATACCGAGCGCGATCGCGTGCTAATTTTACCCTCTCCCTCACATCAACCGACCCTTCCCCAGTGTCCTGCCTTGTAATTTCCTCCGGTTTCAACCGACTAACTATCACCTGCAAATCTATCCTATCCATCAACGGACCCGAAAGTTTTCCCCAATATTGCTCCCGTTGCCGTGGCGAACAAGTACATTGTTGAATAGGATCTCCATAATAACCGCACGGACAAGGGTTTGTACTAGCAACCAAAGTAAACTGAGCCGGAAATTCCACCGACATTCGGGTGCGCGATATTGTCACCACCCCATCTTCCAACGGTTGACGCAAATATTCCAAAACATTGCGGTTAAACTCCGTTAACTCATCCAAAAATAATACCCCTCGGTGAGATAAAGAAATTTCCCCCGGTCGCGGAAAACTCCCTCCACCCACCAAAGAAGGCCCAGAAGCAGAATGGTGGGGACTACGAAACGGGCGATCGCTCACCAAACTCCCCCTATCTTTCAACAACCCCGCCACAGAATAAATTTGAGTCACTTCCAATGCCTCCTCAAAATTCAACGGAGGCAAAATTCCCGGTAAACGTCGCGCCAACATAGTTTTCCCACTGCCAGGAGGACCGACAAAAATCAAATTATGCCCCCCAGCAGCAGCTATTTCCAAAGCACGACGGGCATGATTTTGTCCTTTAACTTCTTTCAAATCTAAACCAGAAAATTGTTGTTTTGCCAAAATCTCAGCAATATCTACTTCTACAGGAGAAAAGTTAGTGGGATTATTCAAAAAATCAGTGACATCAAATATATTGTCAAATCCATAAACCGATAACCCCTTAACTACCGCCGCCTCCTTTGCATTAGCAGCAGGCACAACTAACCCGCTAATTCCCATTTTTTCTGCTGCTGCAGCAATGGGTAAAATTCCAGCTACTGGTCGTAATGTACCATCAAGGGAAACTTCTCCCAAAAATAGATGGTCTCCGAGTAAGTCTGCATTCACTTGTTCCGAGGCAGCCAAAATTCCGATACTAATAGGTAAGTCAAAACTGGGGCCTTCCTTGCGTAAATCTCCGGGGGTGAGATTAACCAGAATTTTCCGCATAGGGAAGGCATAACCGCAATTTTTGAGAGTAGCTTTGACTCTTTCCTTTGATTCTTGAACTGCTGCATCTGGCAACCCCACAACGACAATTTTTGGCAGTCCCCCCGATACATCGACTTCCACACCCACTTTGACGGCCTCAATGCCAATTATTGATGCACTCCAGACTCTAGCTAACATATTCCTTTATTCTTTAATTTATATAGTAAGTTGTTTGAATATAGATAAATGACCCAGCAAGACACTCTTTTCAGTAAAATTATCCGGCGCGAGATTCCGGCGGACATTGTTTATGAGGATGACATGGCCCTGGCCTTCAAAGATATTAATCCTCAAGCTCCCGTTCATATCCTCGTGATTCCGAAAAAGCCTATTCCCAAGTTAGCTGATGCTTCACCTGAAGACCATAGTTTGATGGGACATTTATTGCTGACGGCCAAGCGGGTTGCTGAACAAGCAGGACTTGAAAATGGCTATCGTGTAGTGATTGTGTGACTCGTTGGCCACTAAACCAGGAAACTGGGTATAAATGGCCGTTCCA
>NZ_RCBY01000187.1 GCF_003838195.1 Okeania hirsuta | reverse complement strand
CCCACCCTGTGGAGGAGTGGGGAAACCAGCACCCCCTTACCAACCCCCTTATGGTTGTTTTTTGGTTGAACAACTTCTAGAATATTCAGTGCAGCATTGACATCTCTATCGTGAAACGTACCACAATTGAGACAAGTCCATTCTCTAACATTTAATTCTTTTTTGCCACCACGGAAACCACAACAACTGCATTTTTGACTTGTCGGTTCCCAACGGTTAATTACCCTAAACTCACGACCATATTTCTCACATTTTGCCTCTGTTAAAGTTCGGAATTGTCGCCATCCTAAATCACTAATTGCCTTAGCTAACTTGCGATTACGAATCATGCCAGAAACATTCAAGTCTTCTAATACAATTATGTCATATTTTCTAACTAAATTAGTAGACAATTTGTGTAGAAAATCTGTACGAATATCCTTAATTTTGCAGTGTAGTCTAGCTATTTTCAGCCTGCGTCTTTCGCGACGTTTACTACCTGACTCAGTTTTGGCAAACTTTCTTTGAAACTTAGCTAACTTTTTCAAGCTCTTTTTAAGAGGCTTGGGAGCTAATATTTTCTCCCCACTGCTCAATGTTGCAAATGTTGAAATGCCTAAGTCTATTCCGATTGAATTATCAGTTTTAGGCAGAGATTCAGGACTAATTTCTACTACAAAACTAGCAAAATAGCGGTTAGCTGAATCTTTAATTATAGTCAGAGATGTAGGCTGACTAGCTAATGGCCTTGACTAAACTATTTTGATTTTACCTACTTTTGGTAGATAGATTTTATCTTGATTAATCTGGTAATTAGCACCTACAAATCTGGCAGTTTGCTTTGACTTTCTACTCTTGAATTTAGGCGGTCTTGCTTTGACTCCTTTCCTTTTACCAGTACAACTATTAAAGAAGTTTTTGTAAGCTTGGTCTAAATCTTTTAATGATTGTTGTAATGGAGTAGAGGCTACTTCTTTCAACCAAAGCAATTCTTTCTTGGCTTGTGTTATGAATTGTTTGGTTAAATCAACATAGCTTGGTCTTTTAGCTCCGTTAACATACAGTTGATTGCAATGTGCTAAACTTTGGTTCCAAACATACCGACAACAACCAAACAATTGATTTAGTTTCTTGATTTGAATATGGTTAGGGTAGATACGATATTTATATCTAGCTTTCAATGTTTTCGACCTATTACTAACACGCTCGTAGTTTTATTATTATAGCATGGGTTGGCATTCATCCCGACGCTCCCCTTCGGGAGAGCGCGGGTCTTCTGCCAACATTAGATAATACAAGTTTTTCAACTAGGGGGAAAGCTTATGCTGGGATGGCATGCAAATTGAATCGGCATCGGACCCATTCAATTGGCCGCCGATTCATCTCACGCCAAATCACAGATTATGGCGTGAGGCTCAAGGGCGATCTAGCTAAATCAATTAGAGAGGCCGGGCATTCCTTGTTAGCTCAGTTTATGTCTATATAGTAGAGTCGCCCTCGTAGCCCGCTTTGTAGCTTGTCTCAAAGTCGGGAGTATGTCACCCAAATCTATATCCAAAACCTCTAACTGTAACAACATACTCTGGTTTACTAGGATTTAACTCTAATTTTTCCCGTAACCAACGAATATGAACATCAACAGTTTTACTATCCCCAATAAAATCTGGTCCCCAAACTTGTTCTAATAATTGCTCACGAGACCAAACTCTGCGTGGATAACTCATAAATAGCTCAAGTAAGCGAAATTGTTTGGGGGAAATTTTCACTTCTTGACCTCTAACAGTTACTCGACACTCTTCTGGATAAAGAACTATATCTTTGTACTGGAGCATAATTGCTTGAGGCAGTTGACCTAGACGTTGGCGACGCATCAGAGACCGACAACGAGCCATAAATTCCCGCATCCCAAAAGGTTTAGTTAAATAATCATCTGCTCCAGCTTCTAAATAGAAAGCACAATTATTTGCACTGCCTCTTGCTCCTAAAATCATAATTGGTATTGAATTGCCTTGATGTCTTAACATCCGACATAAGTCTAGACCATTAATTGAATCAAGAATTAGAAGATTGAAAGAAGGTTCACTTTGAATTGATGAATAATTCTGAACCGTAGGAATTACACTACGTCCGTCTGGAGCAATAACTACTTCACAACTTTGTTCTTCTAGAGCTAAGGCTAACATATCCCGAAATAGCTCTTCAGATTCTAATAGCAAAACTTTGCTAGTTATTCTCACGCCAGACTTTAAAAGACTTTCGCTTATATCGGGGGAAAACATAAATATCGCTTTTGTGTATTTGACAGTAAATCATTAATATTGCCTGAGGTGAAAATTTAGGCGATCGCTAATTTTGTAGCTAATTAGCTTAAATTAATGTTCAACCATCCAACAGCTAAAAGCACTGGTTTTTTTATCCATTTATACAACGCATTCTGACTTTGAAATATTGCTATTGCTATACTAATAGTAGGAATAGCGGAGCCTGCTCTGTAGTCAGGCCATTGTTCGTTTCTTGGGATAGGTATCAAGTTAGTAAGCATTGCCCACTTCCATATTGCATTGTTGTGCTGGATACAAAACTTTGATGTCCTTATATTATGTCTAGTAAGTTAAACAAAAGTTAACTTAAGGTTATCAAAAGGTTAAATTATTTTTTAATGAGATTAACGAGCTATTAGCTATTAGCTATCAGCTATCAGCCGAAAAATTTGTACGTATAATTTAGGGTTTGCTGAAAAAGTCTTATGAGTGAGGGTAGGAGACAGGAGAAATGGGAATTATAGAGGAGGTAGTCGGAAAAATTGTCCCTCAATTTTTCTGCCATAACCATCCCAAAATACTAGCTTTTTGCAGCTCTTGCCACTGAAAAGCTGGTACTTTTTTCAACCCAAAAATGCTAAAGCCAATATCAGTAAATACTTTGAGAGTTATTTGGCAAGCCCTAATTAGGCACCTGTTTGCGGAGCAGTCCGGACCGAAAAACTTGGGTAAAACATCCCTTTTGTGTTCCGGAACAGTTTTTAACCATTGAAATGTCAAGATTGAGAAATTTATGGATAAAACATCCCCTTTGTGTTCCGGAACAGTTTTTAACCATTGAAATGTCAAGTCAAGATTGAGAAATTTATGGATAAAACATCCCCTTTATGTTCCGGAACAGTTTTTAACCATTGAAATGTCAAGATTGAGAAATTTATGGATAAAACATCCCCTTTATGTTCCGGAACAGTTTTTAACCATTGAAATGTCAAGATTGAGAAATTTATGGATAAAACATCCCCTTTATGTTCCGGAACAGTTTTTAACCATTGAAATGTCAAGATTGAGAAATTTATGGATAAAACATCCCCTTTATGTTCCGGAACAGTTTTTAACCATTGAAATGTCAAGATTGAGAAATTTATGGATAAAACATCCCCTTTATGTTCCGGAACAGTTTTTAACCATTGAAATGTCAAAGGTTGAGGAATGTATGAATAAAACATCCCCTTTGTGTTTCGGAACAGTTTTTAACCATTGAAATGTCAAAGGTTGAGGAATTTAGGGTATATTTAACAGGTTAATTTATATTTAAAGTCAGATTAATTTTGTTACTTATATTTAATATCAAAAGTATAAATAATTAAAAAATGCTACTACAATTAAGTACTTGGTCTGAAGTCGAAACTTATTTGAGTCAATCTCAAGGTATTATTCTGCCAATAGGTTCTACGGAGCAACATGGACCAACAGGGTTGATTGGCACAGATGCTATTTGTGCAGAAGTTATATCTAAAGGTGTGGGAGAATCAGTTGGAGCATTAGTCGGACCGACGATTAATGTAGGTATGGCATTACATCATACAGGTTTCCCAGGTACAATCAGTCTGCGACCTAGTACGATGATTCAAGTAATTCGTGACTATATAGTTTGTTTAACTAGGTCTGGGTTTACCAAATTTTTCTTTATCAATGGCCATGGAGGCAATATTGCGACTCTGAAAGCTGCTTTCTCAGAAACTTATGCTCATTTGGCCGATCTAAATATTGCTAATGGGGGGTTGGTCAAGTGCAAGGTAGGAAATTGGTTTATGTGTAGCTCAGTTTATAAATTAGCTAAAGAATTATACGGCGATGGAGAAGGTTCTCACGCTACACCTAGTGAAGTAGCTTTAACTCAATATGTTTATCCAGAAGCTATTAAAGTAGCACCACTTTCAGAGGATGTAGCTAGTGGTTATCCAATATATGGTGCTGCTAATTTTCGTTACCGATATCCAGATGGTCGGATGGGTTCAAACCCTGCATTAGCTACACCTGAACATGGTAAGCAGTTTTATGAGTTGGCACTAAAGGAACTGAGTAATTCTTACTTGCAGTTTGTAAATAGTGATTAGAAACAAGGAAGAAGGAAGAAAAAAGAAGGAAGAAGGAAAAAGGAAGAACAGTTTTTCAGCATTTACAGCAGATTGCAGGTATATGAGGTACATATATTAATGATAAAGTCTTTGTAGTGCGGGCATCTTACCCGCCACAGATGTAACCCACCAAGATGAAAATCTTATTATACCAATTCCTTTTGAGAAAAGATATTTATCATCTTTCCCTGTTCCCTATTCCCTATTCCCTGTTCCCTTAACTTAAAGTACATTTAATCTATATAATTTTCTACTTCAAATCTTTACCTAGTTTAAATTACGATCTAAATTTAGATATTAAGGGTTGCAAAAACTGAAATTTGAGTTAATATGGAACTCATAAACCAATCAATTCTATCTAGCAAAACCGATACATAAAATCAGTAAAATAATAGACAAAAAGCTAATAATATTACTTTTTTATCACTTCTTACCTAAAAAGTATGTTTTGAAAGATTACTTTATTCTTACTGACAAGAATAAGCAGTTCCTCTAATGTAAAAGTATGGAGAAAAAACAAATAACTTCTCTACCAAATGTAGATATTAAGTTTCAGAGGTCAAGATTGTGAACAACCAATTAAAAGTTTCCCTAGTAGGTATCTTAGCAACCGTTGGTCTCTGGGGTTTCATACCTCAATCAGAAGCCAAAGCAGAACAATTAGAAACTACTGACAAAGTAGTATTTACTTGTGTTTCAGTTAACGCTGCAGAAAATCAATATGCTACTGTTCCTCAAATAGTTCGTGAAACACGGGATACAAGTGAGCCTGGACTTTTAGGCGGATATCCCCTAGTCAAACGAGAAGTTATTCAAGTCTCCTCTAAACCAATGATTGTGTGGACTGCAACTCTCTCTTCCGACCATCCCAAAGGTGCTTATACTCCTGACCGTCGTTGTCAATCTGTTAGCACTCGTCTAACTAACCTTGCTTATGCCCTGGGAATGGAAACTTTTGCAGATATCAGCAACATTGGAGTTGTAAACTATGAGCAAGTAGTTTATGTTTCTCCAGAAGAAGAGCCTAGCTTCGATAATGTAGTATTCACATTAAAGCCAGGAAATCGTGAGAAATCAGAAGAGATTATCACTCAATTTAAGGATTTCGGACAAGGTACTGCTAGTGACGAACCTATCTACGAATAAGTAAATGGTTTTAGTAGAGATGTTGAGGGGATAAGTAAGCAAATAAATTTTCCCTCTTCATTCCTTATTTCTGAACTATCTAGTTGCTGAACTATTTAGATTGGATAATGTTGAGAAAAGGCTAGTTGAAAATAAGTTTCTCTTCTCAATTAAAACTATAATAAATAGGAAATATCCAATCAAAATCTGTAGACGATATTCTCAGGCACTAATGGCTTAGTTTTCTCTAAGTTTGTGTCTGTTTTAACTACTTTATTAACTAATTTCTAATTTCATTCTCAAAATTATACTTTCTAAAATTAAGTAGCCTCTAAAAAAGTAGTTAATTATGGGATAATAAAAGAGCGCATTAGCGTTAATTTGTTTACCTAAAGTATCTCAATCAATTGTCAAGAGGAAAAAAAATGAAAGTTACAACTACTAAGACTTTATTTACTGCAACATTAACAATGTTTTGTGCTGTTAGCTTAAGTGCTACTCCCACAAAAGCTCAAGAAAAGTCAGTCATAAATGTTACAGGTTCCTCAGAACAATTGTTGAGTACCAGTGCTAATAGTTTGCCCAAGGATAGAAGTACGAGTTTAACTCAAGAATCTACTACTAGAGGTAGACATGGATTATCTAGAAGTACACTAGATGATGTCACGAATAGCATTAACCTCCAAATGCATAAAAGTAGAGACCCGAAATGGAAAAGTGAGAAACAATGGTTTGATGAAAAGTGGGATTCTTTGTCTGTAGACTTTTAGGAGTTTGAGCTTTTAGTGCCACTATGCGGAAGTCAAAAGTCAAAAGTTAAAAGTATTGATTAGTAAGGCTTTTAGGATTTTGTAACTGGTTAGTTATTTCTGCCATCCGGCCCTAATTAATTGATAATTCTATAAACTGGAATACCCCAACTTAGAGATTCCATTTTTTTGAACTGCTCGACAGATGGTTGAGAGCCATCTACAAAATTAAATGCTCCAATTCCAGCGATGGGATATTTTGAGCGCCCGTTAATACCAATTAACTGACCTTTATTGTTTAAAATCGGTCCACCACTCATGCCACTTTTAATATCATTGGTATAACCTAATTGATATCCTTGGCTGAGGGTGCGACTGGGTAACATTTCTACAGCTCCTAAAGTTAACTGAAAAGCACGACTACCCCAAGCACGGGTACTACTCATTTCTAAGGAGTCTGGTTGATGCCAATTGGGAAAACCTGCTGCAATAACAGTTTCTCCTACTGAAAGTACATTACTGTTGGCAATTTCTACAACTTGATAAGGGCGATCACTAGTAAATTGCAATAATGCTACGTCCAAATTACCCATTTGAGGAGATGAAATTAGGGTGGCTTGATGAGTCATCCCATCTCCACTCATAATTGGGTAAAGTTTATGAGAGTTATTCTCAATTACATGATGATTAGTAACAACGGTGTAGGTATTACCTTGTCGTTTAATAATTACTCCAGAACCAGCACTGTTGTCTGTAAAAATTCTCACAGTGACTTGTTGGGCAATATTAGATACTAATGATGGAAATTGTTGTGAATCTACTTCACTGGGTTTTGTATAATAAGCTGAGTTTTCTACACTGGTTTGAGAGTAAGCACTAGGTACAAATGTGGCCAGACAAAATAGTGAAGCTCCCAAAATTTGACTACTCAACTTGAATATTGATTTATTATTCATAATTATTAAAACTTTCTCAAAAAAAATACTTAAATTCCACTACTACCACCCAATCTATTTCCATAAATTTGAAAGTGTGGTGACTCTCTCCCACATTGGTTAGTGCCAGAGACCGCTTCTGATTTTTTCAACACATGAATGGTTGTTAGTAATTTAATTAATTACTTAAATCAAAAATAGGTATATATATTGATTAAGTTCAGCCCAGTCACAAATAACTTAGTAATATAGTCATAGCTTAAGTTCAATTTATTAAGCCAAAATGACTGTGAGGAACTGATTCGGTATTCTACACTATAGCGGTAACAAACACACATTATCAGAATAAAAAATTGCCAAATTTTTCTGCTAGGCCTTTATTTGGGTTTTAATGAAAATTATATGTAGTGATTATCAAAAAATATTCTCATTAAAAGTTAAGTAGAAGCGATCGCTTAATTAGGGTTTGCGTATGGAAAGTCTTTTAGTAAAGGTAGGAGACAGGAGACAGGAGACAGGAGATAGGAGAAATGGAAATTATAGAGGAGGTAGTCGTAAAAATTGTCAGAGTGATTTTTCTGCCATAATCATCCCAAAATACTAGCTTTATGCAGCTCTTTAGACCGAAAAGCTTGCACTTTTTAAAGGCAAAAAAAGGCAGCAAACCAATATCAGTCAATGCTTTGATATTTAATCAGCAGAGCAATAATTAGGGTTTGCGTATGGAAAGTATTTTAGTAGAGGTAGGAGACAGGAGACAACCCACCCCTAACCCCTCCCAGGAGGGGAGAAATGGGAATGAGCGAGGAGGTAGGAGCTAAGTTTTGTCCCTTAATTTTTCTGCCCAAATCTTGACCAAAATCCGCTCCTAATTGAACAATTACCACTTAAAAACTCGAACTTTTTGATACTTAAAAAGGCACTTACCTTTATCTATAAAGACTTTTAGATTTAATCAGCAGAGCAATAATTAAATACAGCTATAATAAATTGAATTTTATTCAAAATCAAGTCAAGACTTTTGCCAAGTAAAAAATCGTCAAAATTCATCCCAGAAAAAGACAACTATCCCCCGATAGAATCAATGATTATTAATATGAAACCTATAAAAATATCTTAATTAAAACAAAGAGCGGATATGAGAATTAAAAATCATACTATAGATTGACAAATTATTCATAAATGTGTATTCAATTGCTTAGATTCAAATATAATTGAAAACTAAATATGCAATTACCAAATATGCTATCTCGTAGTCCATTAATTATCTTAGGAGCGATCGCTGGAGTTATATTCTCCAGTCAAAGCGCGATCGCCACACAAAAAATAGTAATCAAGCTGGTTGGCCCAATAACAGCATCAATCAAAGTCAAGGATCTGCGAGTATTTGCAGAAACAGGCAAAACTACCAAAACAATTTCCCAAGCTCTCGGAATATCGAAAATTAATCCTAATACAGTTCGTGGCTTAATGACATTAGAAGTGGGAGCTAATGTTAGTAACTTAGCCAAAGTGCTTTATAGTAACCTTGGCCAAAATGTAACCAAAGGTATTGCGGAAGTAGTTCAGACCAGACACAATTACGAAAGCGACAAAGCCTTACGTTCTTCCATAATCTTAGCAGCAGCAGATGACAATCGAATATCAGTCCTGGAAGTTCTAGAAAAATATCCTACCGAAGAAATGCACATAGACGTAGGTAAAATCAATGAAATCGTAGACAAAGTAAAGGGAACTATTGGTAATCTTGAAGAACTTCTCAGATAAGTCTACGATTCTGAAGGTGGACTTATTTTAGCAGTATCTTCTTCAATATGATGATTATCATGTGGCTGGGCAGTTTCAGCATCAACTGTCGCAGCTTCTATATATTGACTATCTATGAGAAATGCTCCTTTCTCAAAACGAACAGCCCAATAATTTCCTGGTTTGTGACTCAAAACAGTTCCTACTTCACCCAAACGTACAATATCAGGGGGACGTAATATCGGCATTGATTCAGCAGTTTTGATGTATGGTGGTTGAATAGCTAACCTTACTTTCTGACCAATAGAAAATTCTTTCTCCATTTCTAAATACCCCCAAATAAATATAGTGGTTTGCAGATAAGTGTATGATAAAAATTTACACCATCAAGATACAAAGAGGTTCTAAATTAGTAGTAATTAAAAACCCATAAAACAGTTCTATTCTATCGGTGTAGTTATATCATGTCCGGTTGAATACTTAACACTTTGGAGGAGGTAAGGCAGAAGGCAGGAGGCAGGAGGCAGAAGGAAAGAAAAGGTTAGAAGGGAAAAGGTTTTTTATCACTGATTATCCGGACATGATATTACACATTAACCTTATACATAGTGTGCCACTATAGTTAAAACTTAAGTATATGTAACGTTTTGCCTAATTTCTAACATATTGAGAATTAAGATCAAATTTGACAAATAATCCTACTTCCTTTGCCTTGTAGAAATATTGGATGCAATGTCCTCACTAATGACTACTCTAACACTTAGTTATGAAAAAAAAGTTCAAAATCAAAAAATTACAGCCTGGGTATTAACTAACTTCATTCTACAAAGCTGCCATAAGTTTACATAAATTTATCGGAAGTATTAGAATAGTATAGTTAAGTATCAAATTGTAGGGGGTAATGATCATGGCTACAGATCGCCGCATTTCCCGGGTTGCTTCATTAATCAAGCGGGAAGTCAGCCAGATGTTGCTCCATGGTATCAAAGATGACCGTGTAGGTATTGGTATGGTCAGCATCACAGATGTAGATATTTCTGGAGATTTACAACACGCTAAAATATTTGTTAGTATCTATGGTTCTGAGGAAGTAAGATTCCAAACTATGGAAGGTCTAAAATCTGCTACTGGCTATGTTCGCAGCGAATTGGGTCATAGGATACGTCTGCGTCGGACTCCAGAAGTTATCTTTGTCGAAGACCGCTCTCTAGAACGTGGGACTCAAATTATATCACTTTTAAACCAGCTTTCTGAAGAACGTCAACAACAGGCAACGGAAAATCCTACAGAATCAGATTCTCAGAATATAGAAAAACTTACTTCAGACGGAATAGATTGAAGAAGGAGTCAGGAGACAGAAGACAGGAGACAGAATCAATTGGATGGGAATTTATACCCCATAAAGCTTCGGTATCAGGAGCCAGGTTATCGGAGAAAAGCCAAAACATTCTACTGACTCGGTCCTCCTGATGACTGACTTCCAGCTTTTCGCACAACGTCTGCGTCAGGAGAAGGCTGTTAATTACCCATTCCTAAAATCCCGATCACTAAACTATGAATTTAGCAGAAAAAGTTGCTCAGATGGTTGTAGTTAGAGCTTCCGGCAACCTATTTGACAATCAAATTCGTTATCCAGACTGGGAACCTCCCACCAATAAGCTCAAATATTGGCTGCAAGACTTGGGTGTTGGAGGAGTAATTTTTGTGGATGGGAGTGCTATAGACTTGGCAACTCGCATCCAACAGCTTCAGTCTTGGGCAAAAATTCCCCTACTTTTGGCTGCTGATATTGAGGAAGGAGTAGGTCAAAGGTTCGCCGGAGCAACTTGGTTTCCTCCACCAATGGCGATCGCTGCTATTGCTCAAACAAACCCCAAAAAAGCTATAGAGTATGCTGAAACTATGGGGACTATTACGGCTCAAGAATCTGTGGCAATTGGTTTAAATTGGATTTTAGCTCCAGTGGTGGACGTGAATAATAATCCTGGCAACCCAGTGATTAATATTCGTGCTTTTGGAGAAACGACCGAATTAGTGGGTCAACTGGCAACAGCTTTTATTCGAGGGACTCAACAATATCCAGTTTTGACTACTGCTAAACATTTTCCTGGTCATGGGGATACTACGGTTGATTCTCATTTTGAATTGCCTGTTTTACCCCACTCAGAAAGTAGACTGGCAGAAATTGAATTGCTTCCCTTTGTAGAGGCGATCGCTGCTGGAGTAGATTCTGTGATGAGTGCCCATTTGTTGATTCCTGCTTGGGACTCGGAACTACCTGCGACTCTGTCCCATAAAATTATCACAGGTAAGTTGCGCCAAAAGTTGGGTTTTAATGGATTAGTTGTTACCGATGCTTTGGTTATGGGGGCGATCGCTAATCGTTATGGCTTGGCAGAGGCTTCGGTTTTGGCCGTAGAAGCTGGTGCAGATATTTTACTGATGCCTTTAGATGCAGAGGTTACTATTAATGCTGTTTGTCATGCAGTTAGTCAAGGCCGTATTTCTGAATCACGGATTGATGAATCTTTGCAAAGAATTTGGCAAGTTAAAACTAAAGTTTATCCTACCTGGCAACCGGGAAATGAGAGAGGTTCAGAAAATTTCTCAGCCTCTACATACTATTTAGTTGAGAAGTTATTTCAATCACACGCACAAGAAACTGTAACTAAGATTTTGCATGATTCTCTGCAAGTAGGAGGAAGTTATCTCCCACCAAAACCAAATGTCAAGCATTTACGCAATTTAGTTTTTGTAGATGATATACTCAACAGTGCTTTTTTAGGGAATTATACTCCAGCAGTAGCTCTCCCCAGAAAATTTGGTTACCAACTACAAATTATTGACAGTAATTCAGAAATCCCAGAAGCTCTTACCCCCAATCATTTGACTTTACTACAACTATTTATTCGTGGTAGTGCGTTTAGTAAAATAGCTAGTCTAACACAAGCATCCCAAGATTTAATTAAGAAATTATTAATAAATAGTGAATTACAGGGTCTGATCATATACGGTAGTCAGTATACATTGAAACAGTTTTTACCAGAACTGTCATCAGATATACCTTATGTCTTTTGCTATGGACAAATGCCACAAGCCCAAGCGATCGCTTTAAAGCTTTTATTTCAAAGATTTACAAATTTACAAGTATTTCTCTAAAATCTAATAAAACTCGCCTGACTATTGACAAAAAAACATTAAAATGATATTCGGAGACGATTGTTTCAGGTCAGGAGGGTAGAGAAATCCTCAATTAGTGACTTTGTAGATCGTATTTCATAGTACATAGTTGCAATTTAGACCAACAGTAAAAGAAATGTTTTGGTTCTATGACTTTTAGAATTCTTATCAAAAGAACATAACAAATTGTAACTCTGTATACTGAAAAAATTAACATTCATAATCCGGATTTTTGTTCTATATTATTAATAGCGCCAAAAATTACTCAAACTACGCTAAAAAAAAGGGTGACTATGACTTACACCACAGTTCAATATTCTTTAGACATCATCAGGGATGAAGCAAAAGAACTTGTACAAAAAGGAGTTCTTGGACGTCAGCAACCTATTTATACTCTCTGCCAATACATTCCTGTCAGAGAATGGGCTTGTGTAGAAGGTGAATTGGAAAAATGTAACTTTCTACTTAGAGACCGAATTGCTGACCTAATAGGCAACGAAAAATGGGAAAACGACTAAAAAAAACTAACTCAGCTAAATTGGACTATTAGCTGGGTTAGGTTTTGTAATTTATCCTAATTTATAAAGACTTTTTAATCCCTAGATAAATGGATAAGATTCATCCAAATAGAGGTATGTGATGTATTATCAGTTTTGAGAGTTTGACTCCTGAAGTTTATGTAAATCAGCTCGTAGACCGGCGATTTCTTGAGTTAGCTCCAGCAAATCTTCTTGTACGTCTGATGACACAAAACCAGAAGTAGAAGTAGGACTTGAAGAAGCCGTTGTACTATCAGTATTGACCTGACTATTTTGTTGATTCAAAATTGTATCAACAAAGTTCCTGGCTTCTTGTTCAGTCATCTCTCCTCTATCAGCCCATTCCTCAGTAAGTTGATTGAAATCAGTACTTAATTTATTCAAATTTTCATCTCGCTTACTAGAGTCTTGCACAGTTTCTATAAAAAAGGATGTAGCCCCCAAGGTGACACGAAATCCTTTTTGTAGTAGTTGAGTCAGATTATCCGGATTCATAATGGTAAGTTAATTGAGCATGAAATGGACATTTCTCGATCGCTGCAGATGAGAAACAAACTTATATTGGTATATTGGTAATATAACTAAGCTAGAAGCAAGTGGAAAGTTGTTATATGATATTTTCTAGATGGGCGAGTCTAGATATTTTTATTCTGATCACTTGTAATTTGGATTTAAAGCCTAATTGATATAGCTTCAATTTGTGATTATTATCTACTTGATTACGATGTTTTAATAATAATCTCTTCTACACCCAAATTTATTAACTTCTTTTCAACTTGGGAAACAACATTTTTTAAATTGATATATATCAATAAATATTCATTTTTTGTCAATCTGTATATCATTGAACCTTTTACCGCAAATGATAATAAATCTTTTGGTATATCGTCAAATTCAAAAAACTTTTGCAGAATTAATTTACCACCAAAACCAGGTAAATAATTTTGTAACTTAACCCATGAATTATGACCCATGTACTTGCCATCAAAAGTAGGTACAAAACTGTATATTCGTGGAAGTAGATTGACAGATTTTCTCACATCAGTATGGTTTAACATATAATTGTTTTCTGGTTTAGTTAAATCTAAGACTAAGGCTTCAGCATTTCCCAAATAATTTTCTGGTATGCCAACGTTTCTATATCTTAGATTACAAGGAAAAAAAAATCGTTTAATAGGAACAACTGATAAAAATTCAAATAAAGCATCGTTTGTGCTATAGGGAATTTCTTCGTTTGACAGATTTTTATTTCTCCTCTTAATTAAATCTAACTTTTCTTTTGTTAAGATACATTCAAGATAACTCCAATTATTCTTATTTTGAAGAAAACTGTTCAAGATAAAAACAATAAAAGATGTTGAACTTAAAAGTTTTTCTTTCCATGATAACTTTTTAAAATTTACAGAAATGAAATTATCTATATTATTAAAATATATTGTAAATAATGGTTCAGATTTAGGAACATATCCTGGGTATTCATAAGCTCGAGAAAGATATTCTAATAATTTAAAATATGTTCCACCATCTGCTATGAGATGATTTATAAGCAGAGTTATGCCACAATAATCTTGATTATTATTCAAAATCACATACACTAATGGAGTATCTTTATTAATAGCATCTGAAGAATTTTTGGGAATATTGAATTCATTTTTTACATAAGTTTTTGCATCTAATAAATTATCAATATTTATTTCCTGTTCGTCTAGATCAATATAGATAAAACCTATGCCAGATTTTTGTGGGTTATATCAAATCCGGTAGCATCGGTATAAAAAAATTAAACCTGATAAATTAAGGGATGAATAGTAAGAGTTGGGCGATCGCCATGCCGAGATTGTTAAAGCTAGAACCACACAAAAGTATCGAAGAG
>NZ_RCBY01000186.1 GCF_003838195.1 Okeania hirsuta | reverse complement strand
ATGTTTGCGTAGCATTCCGCAGGAAAAGGCCGTAGCCTTGGGTTAGCAATATGCTGTTAAGGTTTGCGCAGCATGACCTAGGAAAGTTCCTCCTACGGAGGCTAGCTGAGTGCTGACTGCTACTTCAATGAGACTTGATATAAAGCCTTCCGTTCTACTAAACTTACCCAAACTTACCCATGAATGATTGCATGAGCTTTGGAGTTAGCTTCCTGTTTTCCTACGGAATGCTGCGCAAACACAGAAGATCACTGACCGCAGTCTGTAACTTATCTTCTCCACAGGCTTAAAATCGCTTGAAACTCAAGCTACTGACGTGCATAATTTTCTAGGTTGACAGCAGCATTAAAGTCTCTGTCAGCAGTAAATCCACAGTTAGCACAATTATAAATTCTCTGATGTAAAGGCATTTTCTGTTGATGCCCACACTGAGAACATATTTGAGAACTTGGGTAAAATCTATCAGCTATCAAGAGCTGGCTTCCATTCCATTCACACTTGTATGTAAGTTGACGCTTAAATTCATAAAAGCCACAGTCTGCTATGGCACTTGCCAATTTATGGTTTTTGAGCATTCCACTTACATTCAAATCTTCTATGACTATGTTGCTGTGGTTCAAAGCTCGCCCATGTTGTCAGTTTATGTAGTGTGTCTGCTCTGATATCTACTACTTTTTTGTGTAGTCTTGCTAGCTTTTTGATGGCTTTGGCTCTGTTAAAAGAGCCAAGCTTCTTTTTGCTGACACGGCGTTGATAACGAGTTAGTCGTTTTTTTGCTTGCTGATAGGCTTTAGGGTTGCCAAAGGGTGTGCCATCGCTACAAGTTGCCAGAGTATTTATGCCTACATCTACACCGATAACATCTCGTTTTTTTGTAGTAGGGTTGGCTTGATAATCATATGTAAAACTAATGTACCAATCACCTGCACGTTTAGATATTCTTACATTTTTGACTGGCACAGAGGGTAAGATTTCATAAGTTTTTACTATTCCGATTCTGGGGAGTTTTATATAGTTTCCTTTCAGGATTTTAATGCTTCCTTCTAGATAGAAACTGTCTTTTTTCCCTTTTTTCTTAAACTGAGGGAATCCACGTTTGGGGACAGTTAAAAAGTTCTTAAATGCCCTCTCTAAGTCTCTTAATGCTTGTTGAGGGGCGCACTTTGATACTTCATAATACCAAGGATTTTGACTTTTTACTTCAGCCACCAAGCGTTTATGTAAAGTGATGGCACTCAGTCGTTTCTTGCTTGATTCATATTCACAAATACAAGTAGCTAATCCCCAGTTATAAGCATGACGGGCTACACCTGCGTGCTTGGCAAGTATTGTTTTTTGTTTATTGTTAACTTTTAATTTAGTCTTGATTGATTGCATTTCAATTGCTCGGCCACCTCTTTTAAGAGTTTAATAAGTTATATCATGTCCGGTTGAACAGTTATAAATAAACGACGAAGGAGTCAGGAGACAGGAGACAGGAGGGTAGAAAGAATGAAGAAGGAGAAAGTTTTTTTATCACTAATTATCCGGACATGATATTAGACATAAATCTACTTTATCATAGTAAATGTCTATTTATGTTTAACTTTGTCCAATTATTTTAATACTGTTGATAGCCCTCTTTCTTCTTCCTTTTTAAATTATAACTGTTAAACCCAATATGGTATTATTGAACTCTATTTGACTAATATCGGATAATTATGGAAGCAATTTGGCAAATCATCAAAAATCTCACAATTCTGAATATACCAGTAAGAATAATATTTTTTATAGTCCTGGTTTTAATAGCCACATTAGCCTTAAAACAATTATTAACCACAATTGTAATTAACCGAATTGAGGCTTTAACTCGTAATACAAAAACAACCCTTGACGATCAATTAATTGCAATTATTAAACAACCTATCGCATGGTTCATATATTTACTGGGATTTCGAGTTACACAATTAATCTTAACAGATTATATTTATCCCCAATTCAATCAAACAATTACAGGAATTATTAACCTAGCAATAGTAGGTAATGTCACACTAATTATCTACCGTACATCTCCAATTGTAGGAGGATTTTTTAGAATTTTATCAGCTCAAACAGACACTGAATTGGATGATATTATTAGCCCCTATATTCCGAAACTATTGAGGTTAACTGCCATAGTAATTTTTGCCCTAAAAGCAGGAGAAGTATTACTGGGAACTTCTGCTACTGCAATATTTGGTTTAATCGGCGGTTTTGGTCTGTCATTAGGCTTATTATTTAAGGATGTTATTGTTGATTGGGTAGGGACAATTGTAATTTATATTGACGCTTTGTATCGAGTAAATGACTGGCTTTTACTGCCAAGTGGTCTGAAGTGTACTGTACAACATATAGGTATTAGAAGTACAACAATTTATATACCCGATGAGGGAGTTACCCAGAAAATTCCTAACTCTAAAATGATTGATGGTAGCATCAAAAATTTCTCTCAACAACCAATTGAAAATAAGACAGCAGCTTTTATGTCGTATATTAAAATTGATGGTATTTCATCTAAAAAAATAGCTCATATCAGGGATAAAATTCGAGAAATACCAAAATAAATTGACATTTTATATGATTCTTGTTCAGTTAGATTTGAGGGATGTGAAAGAAATGCTCGTGTCATTAGAGTAATTGGATTTACTAATGATTTAGATAATTATTCGAGAGCTTATGACGAATTAAATTTGGCAATATTGGCTTTATTGGAGCAGGAGGGAATAGATTTATTTTATGTGAATATTTTGAGTGATACAGAAACTTATAAAACTTGGCAGTATCGTGAACATTAGGCAATAAATATCTAATATTATGTTCAGTGCTCAGTTGCATTTAATCCTGGCTCAAATGTTAATCTAGTTGGAATTAATTCTGGCTGAAAAAGTTCCTTATTGCTAGTCCACGGCTTTCTTATTGCTGGTCGCTACAATTTATAATCAAGGAGCAAATTTCACTTCTGTGATCGCTTAGTTCTAGGGAGTATGGCAAAAAAAAGAAATGGAAATTAATTACCCAAAATATAGGTAAACAATTTGTATTTATTTGCTAACATCTTGCTAACTAAAGAAAGAAAGGTCTATTCTACCAAAATTTGTACTGAGGGCTATTTGCATATTTTCCAATACTTTGACTAACCATTGAACTTTTTTTTGTGTTGAAAATTGGTAATGCTTAAATAAGAGTGCAAATCGTTTTTCTAAGTTAGGTTTAAGTTGTTGGCAAACTAATAAGATCTTTAGTAGTAGTCCTGTTGTGATTACAGGTCCTAAATTACCAATCAGATTAATAAAAAAGAAATGCTGTGATTTCTTTGAACTATGGACAATAAAAAAGCTTAATAATTTATGGCAAGTCTTCATCATTAAAGATTCATTTAATAACTCATCATTACGTTCAGACATAATACTTCTTAAATAGTGGTAGAGTTTATTCTTAAAGTGAACTTGAATATGATGAGATTCAACATCAAATGATGAACTTAGATATTCATAAAAACTGTGTTTAAAAAGGTGATATGATTGGGGGACTGTGGTATAAGCTAAAAACCGTTTAGCATAATTTCGATATGTTTCATTCCCTTCTACTTTTCCCACAAATTGTTTGATAGATAATAATAGTTCGTCATTAGACAATAAGGTAGGATTTTTAGCTGATGTAGACTTTTTAACTTGACTAACTTGTAGTCTAGCTTGGTGACTAACATAATGGGATAAATCAATTTCATATTTTTGCTGTTTTTCTACTTGCATTTTTCTGATAGCTTGTTGATGTTCTTTACTGCTATTTGGAGTAATTAATAAATATTTATATAAATAAGGATAGTGGGAATTAAGATTTTTTAAAGGTTGATTTAGAGGATCGTGGGTATGATTTGCAGATGATATATTTATTACTTCTACCATCCGTTTTAAACTCAAATACTGTTGGCTTTGAGTAAAACCTTTGACAAGTTCTAACATTTTTTTTGTTAGGCGAGGTCTGTCATAGGAAGAGTCATATTTATCAATTGCTTGCTCAAATAAATTCATCAGTTGTTTTAAAACATTTTTTTTATCTTGAGGTAGTTGTTGATGATTAATCAAGATATAACAACAACGATTCAGCAGATAATTAAATTTTTCTTGGCATTCTGGGAGTTGTATGATTTTCGAGAGTGCTGTAGATATTTCTGGAATTCGGTATGGGGAACATCGAGTAAATAGTATCCGAAATCTCTCAATTATTTGATCGATTGATTCAGTTAAAACCAATTCCAAAAAGTGATGATAAATCTTTTGTTCTTCTCTATAGATTTGTTGATCATCAAAATCTGTAGTGATGATTTTTTTTCCTGTAGATTTCATCGAAATTTGCCTCCCTGAAAAAAGAACGTTATTAGTCACTAGGTATAATATACACTAACAATCATTTATTGGTTAGAAAGTTAGGTTTGTGACTGGATAGTTTTAGATATTGTATTATGTACTTCTATCACCGCCTTCACTCCAGTTATCAAACTGTAGCATTGGTTTGTATCCTGAATATAGTCGTTTAACTTAAGGATGAGACAAAAACAGAGTAAAATTTTCAAATAGAATTGAGAGTAGTTGAAAGTAATGACTTATAGTTTAGATATAAGACAAAAGGTAATAGATTACATAGAAAGTGGTGGGAAGATAACCAAGGCAGCAAAAGTATTTGCTTGGAGGAAGAGCGTCCATATATAGATGGTTAGAGAGGAAAAAGCTTGAAGCCACAAAGGTAAAGCATCGTCACAGAAAACTAGATTGGAAAGAATTAGAAAAATATATAAAGGAAAATCCGCAAGTAAAATTAAAACTCATAGCAGAAAAATTTGAAGTTAGTACAACGGCAATCTGGACTGCCTTGAAAAAAATGAAAATAACTAGAAAAAAAAGAACTTCGTTATCAAGAAAGAAATAGAGAAGAAAGAATAAAGTATAATAGAACCATTCGAGAATTAATAAAAATATATGGAAGTAACAGTTTAGTATATATTGATGAATCAGGATTTGAAGAGGTAAGTACTTGTATTTATGCTTGGTCAAAAAGAGGAAAGAAAATCTATGGAGACCAACAAGGAAAACGAGGGAAAAGAGAAAACCTAGTAGCAGGGAGAAGAAAAAGAAATCCATGACTTAATAGCCCCAATGATATTCACAGGAAGTTTGAATGCAGAAGGTTTTGAAGGATGGTTATCACAATATTTATTACCATCATTAGAAATTATCGAGCGTCTTAATCATGGATAATGCTCCAATCCACCGCAAAAATGTAATTAGAGAAATGGTAGAAGAGGCAGGGCATCAAGTAATATTCCTTCCCAAATATTCTCCTGATTTAAATGATATTGAACATGATTTCAGTGCATTAAAAAGAGCCATAATGTATGCTCCTACCCATAAATCTTTAGATGAAATAATCCGTGATTATTGTGTAGCTTAATGTCTCACTCTTAAGTTAAATAACTATATATTCTCATTATTAATGTATTTATGGATGAGGAGCGATAATGTGTATCAATTGTCACAAAAAATTCTGCTGCTGTTCTGAGATGTGCAAAAAAATACACATTGACCTAACTTATATCATGTTTAAAATAATGCTGTTTAAAACTTCTGGCGTAAAGGGATTTTCATCTTTTTTCAGAGATTCAATCCAAAGCAGTCGTTGTGCTTTTTGTTCAGTGTTTTTTACCTGCTTAATAAACGCTTCAAAATCTTCAACAGCACTGTTAAAATCACCTGTTAATGCTCTGGCCAAACCTCGACTATCTCTAAACTGTTCATTTTCTGGCTCAAGCTCCACTGCTTTATCACAAGCAAACATCACATCCGTTGCATGACCATGTAAACTACCGTATCGACAGAGTTTATCCCAGTGTTTGCCCAGAATTTGTAAGTTCGGATGATAGTTTTGAGCCACATTATAAGCACGAATTGCTTCCTTAATTTTTCCTTCTTTTGCTAATATTCCCCCTTCATCCCGCACGCCTGGAGCTGCAATCATTTTGGCTTCTGTTAATGGATCAAACTTCAAATTAGGATTTAGTTCTAACGCTTTGCGATATTCAGCAGCAGCACCTTCAACATCGCCATTATTGGTTACTATTCTGTTACCTTTTTCTAGGAAAAGTTGTGCTGAAGGTTGAACATCATCACACAGATGCTTATTAGGATAATCTTCAGGTCTACTTTTGAGATAGTCCTCCACCCAGTCGCAACCTCTAGCTAGCAGATCGTCGATATCCAAATTCCATAGTCTAATAGTTTTGTCATCACTAATTGAAACTATCTGGTTATTATTAGGGTTAAAAGCCAGATTCTCCACCTGTTCTGTATGACCGCTAAGAGTAAGTAGTAGAGTGCCATCAGGTTTCCAAACTCTGACTGTTTTGTCATTACTTGCTGTAGCAATTAAGTCTCCCTTGGAATTAAAAGCAATGCCAAGCACTGAATTAGTATGCCCACTTAAAGTATGTTTGACGGTTCCATTAGGAGTCCAGAGTTTGACCGTTGTATCTCGACTAGCAGTAGCAATGAGGTCTCCCTGAGGACTGAAAGCAATACTGTAAATAGAGCCTTTATGTTCTTCAAATGTATTGAGTAGTTTGAGTCTATCTCCATCAATTTTCCATACTTTTGCAGTCCCGGTTAGACTGGCAGTAACAATGAGGTCTTCTTTGGGACTGATGGCAACATCGGTAATTTGATGGCCATGTTTTGTGTCTATTTCTAGGAATTCTTCAACTAAATTACCATCAACTTTCCATAGTTTGACTTTTTTGTTTAAGCCAGCAACAATAAAATTGCCCTTGGAACTGAAGGCAATATTATAAGAGTTGCGAGCACCTAATTTTTTATCGGTCAGGTCAATGACTTTTGTACCATCAGGTTTCCAGAGTTTGGCTATACCGCGATGGGTCATGGTAGCGATCAACTCACCGTTAGGACTAAAGGCGACATCTGTTACCCAATTATTGTGCTTGATGTTAGGCTGTATTAAAGTACCATCAAGTTTTCGCAGTTGAAGTGTATTTTCGTAATAACAACCCAAAGCAATGAGGTTATTAGGACTAACGGCAACACGCCTACAATGATAATTATCAAGTTGGCTTTTGCCGAATGTGTCTTGATAAGGGATGGTATTCCAAAGTCTTACTGTTTGGTCAGCACTAGCACTCGCTATTAAGTCTCCTTTGGGACTGAAGGCAATGCTATAAATTTTTTTGTTGTGTCCTTGAAGGGTGTCTACAAGAGTACCATCTGGTTTCCAAATTCTGACGGTATTATCTTCACTAGCACTAGCTATTTGTTCGCCGTTTTTGCTGTATACAACACTATAAACTTTATCGGCATGAGAGAGGGTATCTAAGAAAGTACCATCAATTTTCCAGAGTTTGACCTTATTGTCAAAACTAGCAGAAGCAATTTGGTCTCCGTTAGGACTGAAAGCAACATCAAAGACTATTTTTTCGTGTCCTTCAAGGGTTTTTACTGCGTTACCATCAGGTTTCCAAAGTTTGACTTTGCCACCCTCATCTCCAGTAGCAATGAGGTCTCCTTTGGGGCTAAATTCAATATCATATACATTCCCCTCAGCAGGAAGAGTTGCAACCAAACTACCATCTACCCAACTACCATCTGTAGATTTCCAAATTTTGGCTGTGTCATCTTTACTACCAGTAACAATAAGGTCTCCTTTTGGGCTGAAGGCAATACTACGAAGCTCTCCTGTATGTCCTGTTAGAGTTTTTACGAAAGTGCCATCAGATTTCCAAATTTTAGCTGTGTTATCTTTACTCGCAGTGGCAACAAAGTCTCCGTTGGGGCTAAACACTACTCTGGTAACTTGGTTATCGTGATTTAAGGTTGCTACTAATGTGCCATCAGATTTCCAAATTTTAGCAGTTTTATCTTTACTTGCTGTCGCAACAAGGTCTCCCTTGGGACTAAAAACTGCTCTATAGACTGCTCCGCCATGGCCTAGAATTGCCATCAAAGTACCATCTGCTTTCGAGAGTTTAGCAACGTTATCGCTACCTGTCGTGGCAATGAGGTCTTCTGTGGGGCTAAATGCCACGCTAATAACTTCGTTATCGTGATTTAAACGATTATATTCCATCTTCCCAGGGGTAGAAATTATCTCTCGTAATGTATCTATACCTAATAGTCGAGTCTCAGGTTTTGCCCAACCAGCATTTTTTAATTTTTTCCCCAGCTTAATACCGTTAACGAGTGTATCCCATGTTTGAGTAGAATTGAAACTGTCTTTTAGACTCTCAAACTTATTTCTAATTTTGGTATTCCAGTTGTTAACAGTAGCACGTCTCCATCCGAACACAGCAACTCCAGCCAAAACTGATATCAAAACAAAACTGCTAGTAACTGCCACAATATTCCGTCGCCGTTTTTGATCGCGAAATTTCACACTCTCTCGAATAAACTCTTGTTCTTTTTCTGAAAGTTCATCGCGACGGTCTTTTAGTTGTTCCTGGGCCTGAGCGAGTGCTGCCCCCCGTAATAGTTGTCCCTCATCTCGCCCCATTTCTTGCCACTGACGCATAAAACCCCGCAGTCTTTCTTGCCATGCACGAAATTCTCGGTCTGTTTCCATCCATCCTTTCAGTTGACCCCAATTTCTAATTAAGGCTTCATGGACTACCTCAACTGTTTCTTGCCCTGAATTTTCTTCTGTTTCACTGGTAATAACAGTACGACTGGTGACAACTAACCGTGCATCAGCTAATTTTTTGACTAAATTCCATGTCTGGTTTAATTCTGCTTTAGTTGCCACTCTTCGGGTGTCTTCTGTACCTTCTCCGGGTCGTACTAATTGCACAAAAATTCGATGGACTTGTTGTTGTTCTTCTGGTTTAAGTTTACTAAATTTGTCATCAGCATAACGAGTTAATGCACCAGAAACTTGACCTATTTCTTCATAAGCTTTATGAGTTAATTGTTTGCTTTTTCGTTGTTTCCAAAGTTCTGTCAGAGCAAATTCTAATAAGGGTAAATTTCCTGGTTCTTTATCTACATCTTCAAGAATACGTTCTACCAGTCCGCTTTCAAAATTGATACCTAATTTTTGAGCAGGTTTTTCAATAACATCTCTTAGTTCTTTTGAGTTCATGGAGCGGATTTTTACATCCCCATTTCGCAAGACATCTGCTAATGGTGGATAAGATAATACATTCCCTAAAAAATCAGCCCGCATTGTGGCAACTAATACGGTTGATAAGGATGATTGTTTGCTGAAAGACCGGAATGTATATAAGAGAAGATCGAGAAATTTTCGGCGGGTTTGTTCATCATTACAAAGGGTGTAAATTTCCTCAAATTGGTCGGCAATTAATAAAGTTCTGCTATTGGGATGATTATGTTGTATTTGTGTAAAAACTTTGGATAATTGATTGGTTTTTTTTGTATCTTTTAGATACTCAGATAAGTCGTCAGTTTGAGTCAGAAGTTGAGTTTCATTTAGGTTCGGTGCGTAGAGTGGAATTAAAGCACGAGCTAGAGCATAAAATGGGTCTCCTCCTGGACGAAAATGGGTAAATTGCCAATGTCCAGCTTTGACTAATTTCGGTACTAATCCTGCTAAAATAACTGAAGATTTGCCACTGCCAGAGGCTCCTAATACGGGAATAAAATTACGAGTTTCTGTATATTCATAGAGTTCTTCAATAAATACTTCGCGCCCAAAGAAATATTCAGCATTTTCTGAGTTAAAGTGATATAAACCTTGATAGGGACAAAGTAATTTATCGTCTATATCTTCTTCAGTAGATGTTGTAATTGTTTGTTTTTCATAATAATAGTTATAGATTACAGTACGAGATTGATTAATACTTGTAGTGCCCTCTGTTGTATTGACAAAATTTACAGGATTTTCACTACCTGAAACTGTCAAATCTCTGGCTGTTTGATTTTGATTGGATAGGGATTTGTCATTTTGTTCCGTAGTCATAATATAGTTATTGAAGATATTATTTGAATCTAATTAACTAATACCAATTCACTTTACCTCTCCCCTACTCCCTCACTCCCCTACTCCCCCGCTCAAGAAAATGTAGCAAACATTTATCAAATTGGTATAAATAGGGCTTGCTGATTAAATCTAAAAGTATTTACAGATAAAGGTTTTAGCCTTTTTGATATCGAAAAAAGTGCGCCTGTTTCAGCTCTTCACGCTCAAAAAGTAGCGTATTTTAGGTGCATAGTTAGGCAGAAAAATCATTCTTACAAAACTTAGCTCCTACCTCCTCGCTCATTCCCTTTTCTCCTGTCTCCTGTCTCCTGTCTCCTGTCTCCTACCCTCACCCATAAGGCTTTTTCAGCAAACCCTAAATAGGTAGACGCAAACCCCCTGAAGCAATCTCACCCTTGATTAAGAGAGAAAATTAAATCCAAACTTTGGCTAAAATTGTTGCAACTTTCATCACAGGTCCAGCTAATTTTTCTACACCTTCTAATCCTTTTTTAAGTGCCTCAACTGCTTCATCTATCAAGCCTTTGTCAGGTTGAGGTTTCTTTAATTCTGTTTCTAGTATTTCAACAGGAATTTCTGCTTGTTTTTTCTGAATTAAACTTAGAGCATTTGTGGCAGCAATTTCCTGTTTAAGCTTTCCTAATTCAGCTAATGCTGTATCTATTTTTGATTCAGAATTTTCTCCGATAGTTTGAGTGTGGCTTTGGTCAATATTCACATTGCTACTTCTAGTATTTGTTGGGTTAAAAGGATTATTTGTTCCACCAATACTAATGTTGCCAAAATTTTGGGATTGATTGAAAGATTTGGGATTTGATTGAGAAGAATTATGATTAAATTTGTTTTGAGAATTCATGGCTAAATTTTCCTTCCTACTTGGGACAAAACTTAGCTCCTACCTCCTCCAAATTCCCATTTCTCCTGTCTCCTGTCTCCTGTCTCCTGTCTCCTACCCTCACCCATAAGACTTTTTCAGCAAACCCTAATTAATAATTAATAATTAATAATTAAATAATTCTGGTTTAAAGCCTCCCCTTTTAAGGGGAAAAAAGCGGTTGAGGGATGGCGAGGTCCCCTCGCCATATCCAATCAACCAAGACAGCGGTCGTTAGCGCAGCTTCCCGAAGGGTGAGATGGCGATCTTCGGAGCGGCTCTGTCAAGAGCGGGTCTCCTCGCCATCTCCAATCGACCAAGATAAGAAATAATATTTCCTTATATTCAATTCCGTAACGGTTTTAACCAGAGGTAATTATCAATTATCCATGATCAATTATCAATTAATGAACGCCTCGCCATGACATGATTAATATTATTTCTTCACCACTAGCACCACTTTTTCTGTTGTCCATTCCTCACTAGCGTCAGTAACAACTTTAATATTTCGCTGAGGACTATCTTCATCTACAACAGCAGCCAATAATTCCTCTAATTTATTAGTAGGTTGTTGATTACCAAAACCTCTTCGAGATTGGTCTAATACTGGTAATTCCAACAATTCAAAATTCGTTCCATCCACAGTCGCAAATACTTTAACTATATCCACCCCTTCCTGATAATTTTTTGGCAGTTCGAGGTCAAAGCGAGTGTCTTTATATTTTCCTGGTTCTAACACTTCATAAGGCACAGCTTTTGGATAGAATTTTACAATACTTAAATCTTCCTGAAGTATCAAAGCCGTAATATTTAAAGTTTGATTAGATAGATTATGAATTCGGAGAAAAACCCGTTCGCCCTCTTCCAATTCATAAATATTATTGTCAGTTTCTAAAGGTACAAATTCTCGTTTCACTGACGTACCTAATTCAAGCTTAAGCTTTCCATTTAATGGGGCAGAATATTCTTCGTTATCCAAATCCCAAATAGTCTGATATTTGGCAAGATGAATTAAGCGATTAATTAGCTTTTCACTAGCTTCTGGATCATCCGCTTTTATTGGAAAAATAATATTTTTAATTGGCTGTTTCAGAGCATCTAAAACCCAATATTCTCCAGCAGCATTCAGTGAAACAAAATAATCTACATCAATTTCTGTTTCCGAACAAAATTCTATCCAGCGATGACCTTCAATTTGTTCTTTCTTAGCTGCGAGAATATTAGGCAATAATGCCACATTTACACCAGGAATTTGCGGTAATGGGTCTGGAAAAAGAACACAAACTTTACGAATTTGTTTCACCCCTGGTCCTAAATATATTGCAGGTGAACCTATTTCAATCATTCCTTCGCTCAAGTTATTATTGATGGTTCTGATATTGTGTAATTCTGTTACTTCTGCCCAACAATCAGATGCTCCTAATTCTACTACTTTTACTGTAGCAATTAGATTTTGGCTGTCTTGAAAATCCCTGGTTGTAAATCGGAAAATATCAAATTCCGCCCCTTTTTTGATGCCATTAGCTTGACCAGCTTGGATTTTGACTCGGTTTTTAGTAATATCTACATCCATGACCGTAGGAGTAGGCCTACTAACAACAGATTGACCACCAAAAAAAGTCTGCTTTGTCTGTCCAATTAGCATCGGTGTTTGTCGCTCAAAGCGATTATGAACGAAATTAGAAATGCTATTAAATAGCTCTTCTACAGCAATTTCTGTGCCAAATTTGCGCAGATTTTTTAAGAGAAAATAAGTTAAAGCGCCGTTGCGTTCTGTTCCTTCAAAAACATCCTCATAAGCAAATTCATTATCCCGACAAGCTGCGATTAAAGTATAACCTTTTGGTTGTGGCAACAAACCATTGGCCACGGTAAGGTTGCGACTATTTGCTGTTAGATTTTGCCAATTTTTTGTTAGTTCTTGAATAGGTGCAACTAAACTATTAGTTCGTCGGGGAGTCATATCAATAAAACCTCCAGCACGAATCTTGTCTTCTCCACCTCTTGTTGCACCACCGGAATGACAGCTATCGAGTACCAAAGTTACAACTAATTTTTTATTCACCATTTCTTCGAGAAGTTGGGCAAATTCTAAGTCACGTAAATAGCGTGAATTTGGTTGACCAATATCTGTGGGAACTAAGCCTTGATCTATACCAGAAATACCCTTAATATCTGTAAAAATTGTTTTCGCTTGTCCACCATGACCAGAGTAATGAATATATACTTGGTCTTGAGGTTTTGCTTTAGCAGTTACCTCTTTAAATTTAGCAACTATATTCTCATAAGTTGGTAAAAATTCGGGTGATTCTTTGGGTTGCTTAGGATTATCTGAAGCAGTAGCTGTGAGTTTAATAATTTGGTCGGATGTGAGGTTGAAAGTATTTTTTAAATAGGTTTCAACATGATTAATATCTCGAACACAACCCCGTAAATTTTTATAGCTGCCACCTTCTAATTCATGGGGAAAATAGAAGTCAATTCCGATGAGCAAAGCGTGAAAGTTGGGGGTTTGGTTAGGTGTTTCAGGAAATAATATTGAATCATCATCTGTATTTCCTCGACGGCCTCCGTCTGTTCTATTTTCTGGTCTATCTGCAACCCTAGATGTACTTCCTCGACGGCCTCCGTCTGTTCTATTTTCTGGTCTATCTGAAACCCTAGAACTTCCTCTACGACCTCCGTCTGTTCTATTTTTTGGTCTGTCTGAAGCCCTGGATTTTTCGGAGTGCAAAATATTAGTAGTTGTTATGCCAAGATTTTCTTCGGATGTTACTAATAATCGAAGCTGATGAATAACAGTAGTTAAAACAGCTCTTACAGAAAAAATTGACCAATTATTTGATGATAATAATGTTGTTAAATTCATAGTCTTCCTCTGTTAATTTTTTTGTTATTGAAACTTCATTTTTAAGGATGGGGGTTGATATTTTAAGCTGAAAAAACTTTCAGCAAAAGCAAAACATTTCCTACTCTATTTCAGGTGGTTTAGACCCATCAAAACTGTCTTGCCACATTGAGCAAATTGTCTCACCTGCTGCACTAGCAATTTTCTGCACAATTAAGGTAGCAACAATAGCAGCGATCGCCGGAGCTAACCCTAAATTAGTAACCAAAATGGGAGTTAACATACCCGCAGCTTTTGTGGAACTTTCATTGTAAGCATCCTCAATTTTTTGCATTGTTTTACAACCGTCACCAAAGGGGTCACGATCGCATAAGAAATCGTAAGCTTCTCCATTCAGGCGTTTAAAAAAATTCTGACCAAATTCTATAAATTTATTACCCTCTAGACCTCTGGGAACAGCCGTCAGGGTATTGATATTGATAGATTCTACAGAAGCACTTGTGGTTAAATCATCTTCCAAGCTTTGTAGTTGCATCCCAAGTTGAGCTTGCAATGTCTCCTCATCAAGTTCTGCCAGTTTTTCAATTAACTCATTAATGTCTGCCATAAAGTTCCTCTAATATTTTCTCAAGTTGTTGTATTGACCTCTGAGAGAATTTGTAGGAGTCCAAGTAATTCAGGACAGCAAAGTCCCAATAAAGCTTGTGAAATTACCTATGACTATCATATCACAGTAATTATGCTGGCAATTCCGGTCAAAAATATTATTGGGTATTCTAGTATTTATACTTAGAAACCTTTGTACTCGTAGGCTAAGTTGCAACGCACCTTATGCCACAAGTAGGCCTTAACGAAGTCAGAAGTTAGAAGTCAGAAGTCAGAAGTTAACCCACCCCCGCCCCTCCCAGGAGGCAGGGCTAATTCATTGTCGCCAGAGAAAAATATTGAGGAGTACAAGTTTGGCC
>NZ_RCBY01000185.1 GCF_003838195.1 Okeania hirsuta | reverse complement strand
CCTGCTGCTAAAGAAGATAAATTATATTTCTGAGACATTCTATGAGTTAAAATTGGTCCGTCAATTTCTACCCCATGACTATGAGCGCTTTTAAAAGTACGGCTGTGCAAATTATATAAGTGAGAGACATCTACACTGTTATCCATATAATCTTGAAGGGTAGTGCGGACTTTCCACTGACGGACTAAACGTAGGGGAGTCCATTCGACCGAATTTAGTTCTGGTATTTGAGGTATTTCCCAGTCTGGCAGTTTTCCTTGATGGTGATGGTACATCATTATGAGACCATTAAGCTCAAGTACAGGCCAGCTCTGTATTTTTGCTTTGGGTTTGGGTTTATCTGGATAAGGAATAGCAGCACATTGTCCATTTGTATCCCAGAGCCAACCGTGGTAAGGACATCTCAGAGTTTGGCCTTGTATTCTACCTCCATGAGCAAGATGAGCGCCTAAGTGAGGACAGTGAGCATCAAAAATATGAGGTTTGCCATCTTCTGTACGAAATAGTACAAAGTCTTTTCCGAAGTAATGAAGTGGTATTACTCCTTTGGTAGATAAATCTTCACTTCTGGCAACACGAAACCAGCTATTAGGGAGGTTTGAATACATAATTATTTTTTTTGAATATAGACAAAAATCAGCTATCAGTGTATAAGGGTAGCGATCGCTTGCCAACTAGAAACATTAAAAAATATCAATTTTTCTTGACAAAAGAGAAATAAAATCATCTAGTAGAAGCTCTCTTGTCAAAATTGCGATGAGAAAACTACAATCTTTTATATTTTGTCTATGCAAACCACAAAAGTAGAACGAGTCAGAGGTGTCAGGGACATTCTGCCAAACACCTATCACATTGATAAACAAATTAAAAATGCACTCAGTGGTAGTTTTGAATCTTATGGCTACCGACCTATAGATGTACCACTAATAGAATATACTGAACTCTATCTGAAAAAATCTGGTGAGGACATAGTTTCTCGCCTCTACGACTTTATTTATCGTAACCGTCGCCTCTGTCTCAGGCCAGAATTTACGGCTTCAGTGGTCCGCGCTTATTTGGACAACTTCCAAGAAATACCCCTGCCAGTAAGACTTTATTATACAGGGCCAGTATTTCGCTATGAAAAGCCCCAGAAAGAGAGATATCGTCAATTTACCCAAATGGGAATAGAGTTAATTGGGGCAAAAGGGGCGATCGCTGATGCGGAAGTTATTTCTATGGCCTGTCAAGGTTTAGACCGTTTAGGTTTAACTGAATATCAAATGTTTATTGGTCATGTTGGAGTTATCAACAAATTCCTGGACCATCTTGAGTTAGATACTCGTCTTCGTAGTTTTCTACTTACTCAGATGGAAACTCTGAGAAAAGAAGGTAAACAAACAGTAGAAAATTTACTTTCTGAAATTTATCCAGCGTTTCAAAAAAATACTTCTGCTCAACAACAACCAGGTAAAAATATTACGACAAAAAAAATTACAGACCTCCTACAAAATTTAGAAGAAGAGGAGGCTAGGGTAGCTATTTTTGAGTTTCTCGAAAGTATGAATATCGAACTTTCAAGCACTCGCGAACCTGAAGAAATAGTTGACCGTTTGTTAGTGAAGATTAAACATCAAAACCAAACTAAACAGCTCAATAAAGCATTAGATTTTATGACAGAGTTGAGTAAACTAAAAGGTGAGCCGAATGCTATTTTAAAAGAAACAGAAAAACTACTTTTAGCTTACAATATTGATGATTATGGCTTAACACAATTACAAGATATTCTTAAAAGTTTAGATGCCTTTAATGTAGACAAAAATCGTATTAATATTGACCTCGGAATTAGTCGGGGTCTCCAATATTATACAGGTATGGTTTTTGAAATTTCTGACAGTAACTTAGGAGAAAGAAAATTATGTGGTGGTGGTAGATATGATGATTTAATTGTTAGTTTAGGAGGTCAACAAGAAACTCCTGCCACTGGTTTTTCTTATGTAATGGAAGAACTCAGAGAAGTATTAGCTGAAAAATCTCATTTGAATATTAATAATTATCAATTTGTCGAAATTTTGGTAGTTGGTATTAGTTCACATGATTATGTTTATACTGTCGAAATTGCGGAAAAATTAAGAAGGCTAGGTTTGCGGATAGAAACTGACATTATCGGGAGAAATATTGAAAATAATATTGAGTATGCAATTCAGCATAATATTCCATTTTTAATTATTTTAAATTCTGTAGAACAACAAGATAGTAAAGTGCTTTTGCAAAACCTGGAATCTGGGGAAAAGCAAAATTTGGAATTAAATGAAGTAGTAAAAAAAGTTAGAAATAGTTGAATTACTGAAAAATTAATACCCTATTTCCAGCCTCCTTATTGCAGAGGTACTGATAACTGATAACTGATAACTGATAACTAAAATGACCACCGAGCAAATTTTAAAAATAGCTTTACCCAGTAAAGGTGCATTAGAAAAAGGAGCCATGAACTTATTGTCAGCTTGTGGTTTAACTGTATCTAGACCCAGTGAAAGACAATATTTCGGCTCTATTCCTGCCTTGCCACAAGTAAAAGTATTATTTCAAAGAGCAGCAGATATCTTTACAAAAGTAGAAGAAGGAAGTGTTGACTTAGGAATTACAGGTTATGACGTAGTTTCTGAAGAAAGTCAATCCGATGATGATGTAATAGTTATTTGGGATAAATTAGGTTATGGTAAATGTGAAGTTGTTTTAGCCGTTCCTGAAAGTTGGGTAGATGTTTCTTCCATAGAAGATTTAGCAGAATTAACTCTATTATTTAAAGAGAAAGGTAAAAATCTAAGAATTGCTACAAAGTATAATAACCTGACTCGAAAATGGTTGTATGAAAAGTTAATTGTACATTTTTCCTTAGTAGCAGTCCAAGGTGCAATGGAAGCAGCACCAAGTATGGGATATGCTGATATGATTGCTGATGTAACTAGCACTGGCACAACTCTGAGAGAAAATCGTTTAAAGCGAATTGAAGGAGGCACACTTCTTAAGTCTCAAGCTTGTTTAATTGGTAATAAACGTTTGTTACAAGAAAGTGAAGCTAAGTTGGAAACAACTAAGGTCTTTTTAGAGTTAATTGAAGCTCAGATGGAGTCAAAAAAATATGTGTCGATAACTGCAAATGTGCATGGAAAGTCGGCAGATGAAATAGGTGATTTGTTAATGAATAAAAGTGGATTAAGTGGCATTACTGGTTTACAAGGACCGACTATTGCTAAAGTATATTCTGGGAAGAAAAATGATTGGTATGCTGCCACAATTGTAGTGAAACAAGAAATGTTGTTACCAGCAATTAATCATCTCAGAAAAGTAGGTGGTACAGATATTACAGTTTCTTCTCCTAATTATGTTTTTGGCTCCAAATCTCAAACTTATGAAGCATTTTTGAAAAAGTTAAATTAGGCTATTATATCATGTTCGGTTGAATACTTATAAATAAACGACGGAGGAGTCAGGAGTAAACCCACCCCTCGCCCCTCCCCCTCCCAGGAGGGGAAGTAAGGACTCAGGAGGGAAGAAAGAAGAATAAAGAGGAGGAAAAGGAGAAAGTTTTTTGTTTGCTGGCGCACAACTTTCCTTACGGAATGCTATCGCAAACGTTAACGTGTCAGTGGAATTGAGTTCTATTGCTAATTAGGGCTTGCTGATTAAATCTCAACGTCTTTACACATAAAGGTTTGAAGATTTTCAGATATGAAAAAGTTCTAGCTTTTAGGTAGTTCCGGTTCAAAAATGAGCATACTTTGGGTAAATTATGGCAGAAAAATTAAGGGACGATTCTTCCAACTACCTCTTCTATAATTCCCATTCCTCCTCGATTCTGGATTCTGGCTCCTGACTCCTACTCTTACCACTCATACTTTTTCAGCAAACCCTAATTATCCGGACATGATATTATTGGTGGAGAAAGTTGATATTTTCTAGAAAAAAATATCGACTTAACTCTCCTCTTATATCATGTTCGGTTGAATAGTTAATTATATAGTTGGGAGTGTGGAAGTAGGGGAGATTTAAGGCTTGAAGTAATTATAGAATTATCAAAATATACTATATAACTGGATTCTATATTACAACAGAGAAATATCCCTTAGAAATTTTTAGTTTTGACTTGATAAAATAATAAAAATGCCACATACAATTGTTACTGATATTTGCGAAGGTGTTGCTGACTGTGTTGGAGCTTGTCCTGTCGCTTGTATCCATGAAGGACCTGGTAAAAATACTAAGGGAACTGATTGGTATTGGATAGATTTTGATACCTGTATTGACTGCGGAATTTGCCTAAGTGTTTGTCCTGTAGAAGGGGCAATTTTGGCCGAAGAAAGACCAGAGTCACAGAAGACACCTAGTACATCTAGTACCAGTAGTTAATAAGGGAGGAGTCAGGAGTAACTAACTTTAGGGTGCGTTGCAACGCACCTTATACCAGATCCGGTTATCAAAAGTCCGTTTTTAAAATTACTCTCTAACCCTTCTGCCTTCTGAGTTCATTAAGATGCTACTTTTGCTGCAGTAGACCGACGTTTCCGTCTTCCCAGTGGTGTTTTGGGTATAGGCAGTTCTTTTTTCTGCTCTACTTTCTCTTCTACACTTCTATCTTGTATATCTTCTCCATCTGGAGTTTGCATTAAGAAAACTAGCAAGGGTTGACCTTGAAGCTCTCGTCTCAACATTCGCTGAACAGCACATTCAAGATCGTTTTTCAATCCAGACCAATCAACTTGAGTATTGTTTGACTTAGTATGCTCAGACCAGTTATTGATCAAACTTTTTTCTAATGTCTTGGTGATCAGTTCCCGCATTTGTGCTTTTTCCATAGCACTTACCACACCACGCAAATGTAATTGAGGTCTATCCATCAATTTACCATCCGAAGTCACCGCTAACGCTATAGTCACAACACCATCCTCTGCCAATTGTTGCCTTTCTTTCAGGATGTTGTCTTCAACCATACCAGAACGAGAAGAATCTACCAGTTCAATACCAGAAGGTACTTGAGCTGCAACACTGATAGAATCTTGAGTTAGTTCCACCACATCACCATTTTGCACCACTACCATATTTTCTGGAGGAACCCCCATACTTTGAGCAGTTTGACTGTGTTTAACTAACATCCGATGCTCGCCATGAAACGGTACAAAGAATTTAGGACGAGTAAGTGCCAACATTAATTTTTGGTCTTCCTGACAACCATGACCGGAAACATGGATACCCTTATCTTTACCATAGATCACATTTGCTCCTAACATCATTAGTTTGTCAATGGTGTTAACAACAGCGATCGTATTACCGGGAATAGGGTTAGCAGAGAATACAACTGTATCTCCTTTACGAATTTTTATTTGTCTATGTTCGCCCTTAGCAATACGAGTTAGTGCTGACATTGGTTCACCTTGAGAACCTGTAGTCAGAATCAATAGTTTCTCATCAGGTAAACTTCGGACACTATGCAGAGGTACAAACAAACTATCTTCACACTTAACATAACCAAGATTGCGAGCATGGGCAATCACATTCAGCATCGATCGCCCTACTATTGCCACCAACCTACCATGTTTTTTCGCTAACTCTAGAACTATTTGTAATCTATGTACGCTAGATGCAAAGGTTGTCACCATCAAACGTCCAGGGGCGTTGGCAAATACTCGGTCTAAATTTGGATAAACTGACCTTTCTGAAGGCGTGAAACCGGGTACTTCTGAATTTGTGGAATCACTTAATAAGCAGTGAACTCCTTTTTCTCCATACTCTGCTAACCTTTGAAAATCAAACTTTTCTCCATCTACAGGAGTATGGTCAATCTTGAAATCACCTGTATGGATAACTACTCCTACTGGTGTTGTGATGGCGACTGTAAAGCTATCCGCCATTGAGTGAGTATTACGAATATATTCAACACTGAAATATTTACCTAACCGGACAGTATCACGGGGACGAACAGTCCTCAATTCTGTGCGATTTTGGACTCCTGCTTCCTCTAGTTTTGGGTAGAGTAAAGCCATTGCCAATCTTGGTCCATAAATGACAGGAATTTCCATATTTTTCAAATGGAAAGGAATACCACCAATATGATCTTCGTGACCATGGGTGACAATCATACCTTTGATTTTATGGCGATTTTCAGTCAGATAAGTCACATCTGGTAAGACGATATTTACACCATGCATTCCATCGGTAGGAAAAGCTAATCCTGCATCAAGCAGAATAATTTCGTCATCGTATTCAAATACGCAGGTGTTTTTACCTATTTCATGCAGTCCACCTAGAGGAATAATTTTTAGGGCAGATGATGATTTCTTTCTTGTCATAATTATCCTATTTTTTTTGTTGTTGTTTACTTTGAAAAATAAAGAAGAAGGCATCCCCTCTACCCCTCTTTCAAAGGGCAGAGGCAGAAGGAAAATCTGGCGTTGTCTGAGCTTTAGACTTTTGATATGTCCTCACCTTTCCTTCGACTGCTATATACCAATTTGATAATTGTTTGCTATAAATAGCTAGGATATTTCTTAGGAGTCAGGAGACAGAATGAATAGCTTTGATACCATTTTTTAGGTTGTAATTCATCTTTTTCTCTTGGTGCGCGTTCCCTCTCTTGGTCAGCATTACCTCTCTTGGTTGGCGTTCCCTTGCGACTGGCGTCGTCGCGGGGTCTGACTGCTTGCGTCTTACGCCGATGTGGGGTCACACTGCTTAGTCAAAGGGACATATCCTGTAAATTATTTTTATTACCCTGAATTATTCTAAACATTCTTTTTTCAAATTGGCATTACTGATTTTTAGTACCCATTAGTTAAATGCACAAAAGCTAATCTCTTAAGAAGAGAGATTTTAGCAATTTAGTTAGGGGGTAACTAAATCATTATTCAGATTGATGATATTTAATTTTCTGAAAAACTTTATTACCTGTAAAATTGACTCACAATAAACCTAGTTGACCCATTTCTGCTGATAATTTTTCAGTTACTTCAGTGGTCGGGTCGCATAGTGGAGGGCGAGTAGAGCCTACTTTCCAGTTTAGCAGATTTAGTGCCGCTTTTACAGGAATTGGGTTAGTTGTTGCAAATAAAGCTTTGAATAAGCTAAATAGTTTGAGATGAATTTCTGTAGCAACTTGTACCTTACCTATTTCAAATGCTACTATCATCTCTTGTAGCTGTTTTCCTACTAAATGACTGGCTACACTAACAACACCACTACCACCAACAGCCAAGAGTGGTAAAGTTAGGGAATCATCCCCAGAATAAATCTTAAACTCTGGTGCAGTCAAGTGCCTAATCTGACTTACTTGATCTATGTCACCACTGGCTTCTTTAATTGCAACAATATTAGAAATTTCGGCCAATTTGGCTACAGTCTCAGGAATCAGATTTTGACCAGTACGCCCTGGTATATTGTAAACCATTATTGGAAATTCTGGGGTGGCTTGAGCGATCGCCTTAAAATGTTCATAAAGCCCTGATTGTGGTGGCTTATTGTAATAAGGTACCACCTGTAATGAACCATCTAATCCTAACTTAGCAGCTTTTTCGGTTGCTGCGATCGCTTCTCTTGTGGAGTTTGACCCCGTACCAGCTATTACTTTAGCTTTTCCTGCTACTGCTTTTTGAACTACTTGAAATAGTTTATATTCTTCCTCCCATGTTAAGCTTGGAGATTCTCCTGTTGTTCCACATATTACCAATGAATCTGTCCCATTTTCTGTTAACCATATAGATAGCTTTTCTACTTCTTCATAGTTAACGCTACCGTCTGAATTAAACGGCGTAATCATTGCAGTTATAACTTTACCGAAATCTATCACACTCTTTGCACTCCTTATGGGTTTTTCATAGCTTTGTTAGGTCTTATTCTTTTTTTTGGCCATCTTACTAGACCTAATTTTTTTCAGATTAACATCCCTTTGGTTTTACAGTCTCTCTGCAAATTTTTTTTTACAGTCTCTCTGATTTTTTTTATTTTTGTATGACTGAACTATTGTTAATTACCCATTTTATTACATTCTAGAAATAGGAACTAACCTTACCGAATAATTAATAATTAAATAATCAAATAATTCAACAATTCAGCTTTATTAGCCTCCCCTTTCAAGGGGATAAAAGAAATAATATTTCCTTACACTCAATCAAGAACGGTTTTAACCAGAAGTAATTATCCATTATCCATTATCTATTAATGAAGGATCTTTTTTTCTTTTGTTTTCTGCACCCTGAGTCTAAACTGTTGCTGCTTCTACCCTCAACCAATGTTTTTCTACCAATAACTCAGCTATTTGCACTGCATTCAAGGCAGCTCCTTTTCGGATCTGGTCTCCACTTAACCATAATTCTAATCCACAAGGATGAGAAATATCTTGACGAATTCTCCCCACTAATACATCATCTTTACCACTTGCTTCTATTGGCATTGGAAAATAATTTTTTTGCCAATTTTCTACCAGTGTTACTCCAGGCGCTTGACTTAATATTCTCCTAGCTTTATCCACACTAAATGGTTGAGCAAATTCTAAATTAATAGCTTCTGAATGAGCGCGTAATACTGGTACCCTAATACAAGTTGCTGTAATCCCGATCTCGTTAGTTCCTAATATTTTACTAGTCTCATTAACCATTTTTATTTCTTCTTGACAGTATCCCTGCTCATTCAGTGGGGAATTGTGTGGGAACAAATTAAATGCTAATGGATAGGGAAAAATATCTGTTCCAGGAGTTTCTCCTTCTAAAATTTCTTTGGCTTGAGTTTTCATTTCTTCCATTGCCCTTGCCCCTGCTCCACTTGCTGACTGGTAAGTGGCCACCACCAATCTTTTAATTGGCTGGACTTGATGCAAAGGCCATACTGCTACACACATTAATATTGTTGTGCAGTTAGGATTAGCTATTATACCTTGATGTAGAGCCGCAGCTTTTGGGTTAACTTCTGGAACTACAAGAGGCACTTCATGGTCCATGCGAAAGGCACTGGAGTTATCAATTACTATAGCACCAGCTTCTACTGCTTTCTTTGCCCATTCTTTTGATGTAGATGCACCTGCTGATGCTAGCACTAAATCTACATCTTTAAATGAATCATCTGTTACAGCTTCTACTTGTAAGTTTTGTCCTTTAAATTTTAGAGTGCTACCTGCGGAACGGGGTGATGCCAGTAGTTTTAATTCTGCTACTGGAAAGTTTCTAGTTTGCAGTAATTCTAACAACTCTGTTCCTACAGCCCCTGTTGCTCCTAATATTGCTACTTTGTAAAACTCTGACAAATTCTTGTCCTCCTTCATTTTTTCATCATTTTATTTTTTGATAATGTTTTTTATTAAGTTTAATAGTTTGAGCTAATTTTTTGATTTTCTGACTAAAATAGATTTTTTATTTTTATTAAATTTGATTCTCATCTAGATTATCTAATCTGCACTCCCTTACGACTTGGTTAATATAGATAATTTTCATAAACTAAGGATTAAAAATTAGCTTGATATTTCATATATAACAGATACTAAGCATTCAGCTTTTAGCAGTCAGCTATCAGCAAATAATGAAAATTCCTTATAAGTCTAAATCAGCGTAATTTGACAATAAGTTTTTTAATTTATCCAAATTTATAAATTGCTTTTACCTCCTCCTATCATCAATAGCTGATAGCTAATAGCTGACTGCTAAATGCTTACAACAGATATTCAATTAGATTATTCGATCGTAAATAGCAGAAAACCAAAAAATATTTAATAAAACCAATATTTTCATACTACTAAATTAATTCTATACCTACTGACTGACTATAGTCAAATCAAATCAAACTATTCTTAGATATTTCGGTTTAATTCTTTAGACATCTCCATAAAATAGGTAGTAGGGATAAATAATTGATAATTTATGTACAATAGTTGATTTGATTTTTTATGATCGGAGATGTCTTTTTGATAGAGTAGTTTTAAATGATTATATTACTTCGGCTATTTATATAAGTAAAAGTATTAACATATTAATTTTCAGACAAAATAGAGGAAAATCGAGAAAGATTTATATGAAATTTTTGGCCGAAATTTAATCAGTATTAATTATAATTGTAGTGTAACAACTTGAGAATCTTAAAATAAGAACCTAGTGCAGGATGCCGAAAATAACTGACCAGTTACAAAATCCTAAAACAATTACAAATCAATACTTTTAACCTTTAATATCATGTTCCCCCGGAGGGGGAGCTACGCTAACGGATAATTACTTATAATTACATTTTTGTTTGTAGTTGGGCTTGAGCCTCTGAAATACTTACTATTATTGCTAGAGCAAAACTACGAACCTAATTATAACTGTTCTACCGAACATGATATAATAACTTCCGCGTAGCGGCACTAGAGTCATGTCATCTTTAAGTAAACCTTTAATAATACCATAATATGGTAGCTTTTTAAAAGAAAAAATATCAACTTACTTTGCCAATAGCGAGAAAAAAATAAAGTTAAAAAAGTCCTAAAATTCAAGCATTGTTGGCGAAGGTAGAGAAATACTTATAGTAATAGTAAGCCAAAAAGTATAGTGCAAGAAAAAGTCAGAATCTTAAGATTCCTATAAATAAATAATTATATAGCTTATTGACACTCTCATGGTTAAATCCCTTGATCATAACGGGAGATTCTTGTCTCACAGATTCTCGGGCTAGATAACAAATCAAATAAACTGAATTGCACCCCCGCTACTACTATCTCAACAAGCTGTCTTGCTCCGTCTTTACCCTGAATTTACCTCAGCCCAGGCGGTGCGTTTTGATTCAACCGTGTACTCCACGGCTATTGATGCAATTATAACGCCAAAAATGCGCACGCGTATTGCTCAATCACTTTTCTGGTTGAAATTCACCTCATCGTTAAATTAAGAGCGATGATATAGCACTACAAGAATTAGTGAGGACATTTTTCAATGCTAAAACCCTTTTACAGTTTGCTATTTCCTGTTCCCTATTCCCCATTCCCGATTCAAGTAGGGATATAACAGGAGTCCTCTTTCAACATTTATGATAGAATCATAGCCTATAATCTTAAACTTAGTTCTAACTAACTTAAACAAAACGCCGATGAAAGTTACCCAGGAAAAACTTCCAGCTAGCCAAATAGGCCTGGAAATCGAGATTACACCAGAAATGTCCAAGAATGCCTACGAACAGGTGATTCAGAAATATATCCGTACCGCCAATATTCCTGGGTTCAGAAAAGGCAAGGTGCCTCGACAAATATTGATACAGAGGCTGGGTAGAAATTATGTTAAAGCTATGGCCTTAGATAACCTCATTAATGATTGCTTAGAAAAAGCAAGAGAACAAGAACAAATCAATGCAATAGGTCAATTTGACCTGGTTACAGAATTTGAAGAGTTAGTAAAAGATTTTGAACCAGGAAAAGAAATGGCCTTCTCTGCTAAAGTGGATGTAGAGCCAGAGGCTAAAGTTAATGATTATAAAGGATTGGTGGTCAAGGCTGAAGAAGCTAAATATGACCATGCTCAATTAGATGAATTTCTAGAAGAACGTCGCTCTGAAAAGGCCACACTAATTCCCGTAGAAGGAAGAGCTGCTCAGTTAGGAGATGTGGCAATAGTAGATTTTGAAGGTATAATCCCATCTGATACAGAGGGAGAAGAGCCGAAAGAAGTTCCAGGAGGCAAGGCTCAAGATTATCAAATGGAGTTGAAAGAAGGACAATTTATCCCTGGGTTCATTGATGGAATAGTAGGTATGAACCTAGAGGAAACAAAAGAAATTTCCGTTCAATTTCCTGAAGAATATGGTCAACCAGAGTTAGCAGGTAAACCAGCAGTATTTACAATTACTCTTAAAGAATTAAAAGAAAAAGAATTACCAGAGTTGGATGATGATTTTGCTCAAGAAATTAGTGAGTTTGAAACATTAGCCCAATTACAAGAGTTCATGGAGAAAAAATTTACCAAAGAAAAAGAGGAACAAACAAAACAGAATAAGGAAATTGCCATTGTAAATGAGCTGGTGAACCATCTGGAAGTAGAATTACCAGAAACTTTAATTAAAAATGAAGTTCAGCAGATGTTAGCCCAAAGTGCCATGGAGTTGAGCCAGTATGGAATAGATGTTAAAGAATTGTTCAGTAGCGATAAATTGCCAGAAATGCAAGAGCGATCGCGGCCAGAAGCAATTGAGCGATTAAAAAGAGATTGGGCTATTAAAACAGTGGCCAAGGAAGAGTCAATCGAGGTAAATGAAGAAGAGATTGTAGCAGAGTCAGCTAAAGTCATGGGACAACTCCAAGGAAAGGATGTCGATCCAGATAGATTAAGAGAAGTAGTGACAGAAGACTTACTGAAGGAAAAAACAATCAAATGGTTGGAAGAAAATGGCACAGTAGAGTTAGTACCTCAAGGAACTCTAACTAAAGATTCAGAAATAGATGAAGCTACAGAAACTCCTGTAGAAACTGAGTCAGAGTCAGAAACTATTGTAGAAGTTGAGGCGGAACCTGTAGCTACTGTGGAAAATCCTCAATAATGAACAAGATTAACTAAACTCAAATTAATGAATGGTTGGGTAATCCCAACTACCAATATTAGTAAAGCTAAGTCATAATAATATTCAGCTTGGATTGATACGAATCAAAAATGAGCAAGTCAAAACAAAATTTGTTTATATATAAACTGATGGACTATGGTTATATCTCAATATTCTGATGATTTAGTTAATATCTATAATAAGTTACAAGTTTACTCCGGTCCTAGTAACATTGTTCCTATGGTAGTTGAACAATCAGGGATGGGAGAAAGAGCTTTTGACCTCTACTCACGGCTCCTTAGAGAAAGAATAATTTTTTTGGGGACCCCAGTAGACGATAATGTAGCTAATACCATTACTGCTCAGATGCTATTCCTGGATGCTGAAGACCCAGAAAAAGATATTCAACTCTATATCAACTCCCCTGGAGGGTCTGTTACTGCTGGAATGGCTATATACGACACCATGCAGCAGGTACGGCCTGATGTAGTAACAATTTGTTATGGTTTAGCTGCAAGTATGGGAGCTTTTCTTCTTTCTGGTGGGACAAAAGGTAAAAGAATGTCCCTTCCTAGTTCTAGAATAATGATTCACCAGCCTCTAGGTGGGGCTCAAGGTCAAGCAGTAGATATTGAGATCCAGGCTAAAGAAATCTTATATCATAAACGTAAGCTGAATGAACTTTTATCAGCTCATACAGGTCAACCTCTAGAAAAAATAGAAGTTGATACAGACCGCGACTTCTTTATGTCCGCAGAAGAGGCCAAAAATTATGGCTTGGTCGATCAAGTGATTACTAAACAGAATCTTCCTGTACCAGGAGAGTCTGTTCCCGCAATGTAATTAAGAGGAAGTTATGTCTAAATACGACTCCCATCTAAAATGTTCATTTTGTGGCAAGTCTCAGGAACAGGTCCGTAAGTTAATAGCAGGTCCTGGAGTTTATATTTGTGATGAATGTGTAGAGTTGTGCAATGAGATTTTAGATGAGGAGCTTTTTGACTCTAACACAACAGGGCCACAATCTCCAACGCCAAGACCAACAACCCCTACTCAAAAGCGAAGTAGTACTGCCAAAAGAGTGTCAGTTGCCCAACTTCCTAAACCTAGAGAAATTAAGAATTATCTGGATACTCATGTTATTGGTCAGGAGGAAGGTAAGAAGGTTTTGTCAGTGGCAGTTTATAACCACTATAAACGTCTGACCTTTGTAGAAGCCAAAAAAAGTGGCAAGTCTTCTCCAGATGAGGTGGAATTACAAAAATCTAATATTTTATTGATTGGGCCGACTGGTTGTGGTAAGACATTGTTGGCTCAAACTTTGGCAGAATTATTGGATGTACCATTTGCTGTGGCAGATGCGACAACATTAACAGAAGCTGGATATGTTGGGGAAGATGTGGAGAATATTTTGCTGCGACTTCTGCAAGTGGCAGATTTAGAGGTAGAGGAAGCACAACGGGGTATTATATATATAGATGAGATAGATAAGATAGCTCGCAAGAGTGAGAACCCTTCCATAACAAGAGATGTGTCTGGAGAGGGGGTACAGCAGGCTTTATTAAAAATGTTGGAGGGGACTGTTGCCAATGTCCCCCCTCAAGGTGGTCGGAAACATCCCTATCAAGATTGTATTCAGATTGACACGAGTAATATTTTATTTATATGTGGTGGGGCTTTTGTTGGTTTAGATAAAATAGTAGAACAGAGAAACGGCAAAAAGTCAATGGGTTTTGTTCAGGAAGTAGGAGAAAATCAGTCCAAGGATAAAAAAGTTGTAGATTTAATGAAGCAAATGGAACCGAATGATTTGGTGAAGTTTGGTTTAATTCCAGAGTTAATTGGGCGAATACCAATGGTGGCGGTAGTTGAACCTCTGGATGAGGAGACTCTGATGGCAATTTTGACAAAACCTCAGAATGCTTTGGTGAAGCAATATCAAAAGTTGTTGCAGATGGATAATGTACAGTTGGAGTTTGAGGAAGAGGCAATTCGAGCGATCGCGAAGGAAGCATTTAGGAGAAAGACCGGAGCACGAGCGTTGCGGGGTATTGTGGAGGAGTTGATGTTGGATGTGATGTATGAATTACCTTCGCGCAAGGATGTGACTCGGTGTACTATTACTAAGGAAATGGTAGAGAAGCGATCGACTGCAGAGTTATTAGTGCATCCATCATCGTTGCCAAAACCTGAGTCTGCTTAACTAGCGATCGGCATTTCAGGCGTTGTCAGATTAAAAGATGAATTATAGGGACAGGGTGGGAACAGGGACCTCTTTAAACTTAAGGTAAT
>NZ_RCBY01000184.1 GCF_003838195.1 Okeania hirsuta | reverse complement strand
GGGAGGGGCGAGGGGTGGGTTGTCTCCTGTCTCCTACCCTCACCCATAAGACTTTATTCAGCAAACCCTAACTATTTACACTCAATGTCTTACCTTTCATCTGATGATTAAACAATTTTCAATTGACTTACATAAATGTTCTAAGATACATTTGATTGAACAATGAATCAATGTAATTTGTGGTGTTGGTTAGCGTTGGCGGAGCCTAGCGGCAGCTATATCGCGAACCCACACCCTCACTAATAATGATGATCCCACTCCTATAAAAAACCTCAATTTTTGACAGAGTGGATATCCTTTAAATCCTTACAAACAATAGTTTTGAAGTGCTTGTCACCCCGTGAGGTAAACTCCTTATTTTCAATTTTATCTTCTTACTTTCTGCGCAGCACTCGGGTTAAATTTATCAAAAATTATGACAACAAATTAGTTTTCAACAATTAATAATTATAGTAGTCAGCATGACTGTATTTGACATATCAAAAACTTAAAACTCAGACAACGAAAATTTTTATTTCTGCCTTCTACCTTCTTAAAAGAAGAGGTTTTCAACCTTAATTATTCAGTAAAAAATATTAATTTTAGCTGAAATAATTGAGAATTAACCTTCTTCTTTCTTGCTTCTTTTACCTTCCTGACCTGTAGACTACTCACAGAATAATTTTTGTAGCTGTGGCTGGGCCTTGAGAAAATCTAGTCCTCTTTTTGCAAAATCAATAGTCTCTACAAAAAATGTTTCAATACCTTTAGCATCAATCAAAATTTTATCTGTCCATTTAAACTCTTGCACCATTTCTAAAAATGATATTTCTCCATCACTAATCATTCGATTAACTGTATCAATAATATCGTTAGTTACTTGAGATACATTACTATCTGGAGAAAAATAACGACTAAATTGTTCTACACCAAGTTTGCCATAACGCGATTCTAATAATGTATTTACAAAATCAGCTTCAACCTCTAATTTATAATTTAAAATTTCCCGAACTGTATCAATATTTTCTTGAGTAGCATTTGCAGTTAAAAACAGTGACTTTAATTGCTCAGACTGTTCTCCTGTCTCAGCAAAAGTTACTAGATCGGCAATAGCTATGGGTATATTCAAACCGTCATAGGTAATTTTAATTTCATCTATAGCATCTGCTGGTTGAGAAGTAAAGATTAAAACACTACTAATAATTGCCAAAAATCCTGCAAAAAAAAGGTAGAAAAACTTTGATATTCCTTGCCTAAAATCAGCAAATTTTTTGGATTTATTGTTCGATTGCCCTGAATTAAAAATATTTTTCATTCTGCTATTCCTCAAAAATTAATAATTACATTTGTTCAATGTATTTTCACTCTTGTATATAAGGTCTGAAAGATGAGAGATTGGGTTCCCCAAATCTGTCATATTCAGTTATAAATCTTGACTCATACTAGCCAGTAATTGTCTAATTATATCTACATCCTCTGCTTGAGGAAGATTTACTAGATAACTCTCTAAATCTTGACGAGCTTCTGCCCAAAAATTTAACTGATAATATAATACGCCTCGGTCTCGCTTTTCTACAATTGCATCAGGAAATAATAATAAAATCCGGTCGATAACTGCAATAGCTTTTAACCCCTCATTTCGGTTCAAATAAATTCCTTTAAGATTTGTCAACATTCGTGCTAAAAATTGTTTTTTACTTACCTTTGCCAAAAACTGAGGTTGTAGCTCTACCGCTCGACCATAAATCCTGGCCAATCTTTCTTGACAATCTTGAGGAAAAAGAATTTCACCTCGATCAAAAGCATCTACATATATGCCAGCTTCTTCAAAATCAGGTCGAATTAAAAAATGTCCTGGCATTCCAATACCAACCATCGGAAAATTAATTCTATGAGCAATTTCTAGATAAACGAGGGATAAAGTAATTGGAATACCAGTGCGTCTTTCTATTACTTGATTCAGAAAACTATTCTGTGGATCGTAATAGTCAATTGTATTTCCAGCAAAGCCTAAATCATCATAGAGATAGTTATTAATACTTTTAATAATTTGTAGAGGGTAAAGCGTTTCTGGTAGTTTTTCTCGAACTTCATCTGCCATGGTATCCAGAGCATTCAGATATTCATCAGGGTCAAATTCTAGTTCATATTCTAAAGCTAAATAAAGAGCAGCTTTAGCTAAATCTATTTTTTCATCAGGTTGATTAATTTCTGAATAAAATGACTGTCGATATTGGGAATAATTCATCTTGAAAATATTAAGTATTAGGTGGTAGTTTGGCAGTTTTTAACAATTAACAATTACCTCTCAAGGAGAGGGTATCTGTAAATAAAATATTAAATTCTGGTGTAGGGTGGGTTAGGCGCAGATTAATAGTTAAACTTCATAGTTGTCGCTATGATTAGCCGTAACCCACTAGAACCAATTTTTTAACATCCCTGAAGATTTATTTTATAGATACCTTCTGAAAAGAAAAGGATTAACTAAAAGGAAAATTTTTTATTTTTTCCTCTTTAAAGGAAAGGCTTTAAAATTTAATTATTTGGTAAATGAGAAAGTTTGCCTAATGGGACAAACTTTATAGGTGACAAAGCGCCTAAAAGTCCCTCTAGGGAGTGGAATAATATCAATGTTCTAAAAATGTATGAAATCCTTAGCAATTTATAATTTATACCTTTTTGAGGTAAATACTGTAACTCACCAATCTGACAGATATCTTACCTGAGTTCTGCCTTGTTATTTATAACTATTCAACAGAAGATGATATTAAGTAGATGAGCATAAATAAAAGCAATATTAGAGGGCGGGTTTTTAGAACTAGATCGCGCTGAAGTCAAAGCTGTCGGTTAAACCTGCCCCTACAATTTTTTTACGTTTAATTAGACCTACCTACTTATACAAAATTGATAAATTTTTGCTACAAATAGCTAGGATATTTCTTAGGAGTCAACCCACCCCTAACCCCGACCGTGGAGGAGAAGTCAGTCTGACTGAGTCAGAATGAATAGCTTTAATAGCAATTTTTAGGTCTGAACTTATCTTTTTCCTCCAAGAGACATCTCCTATAAAGTATTTTAATTGCCCTGATTATTCGTAACATTCTTTTTTCGGCGTTGCACAGTGGCGAATGATTTGAGATTTTTGATTGAATTTGATTTTGGATTTGATAATTGCTAGAACAATTAATATTAGGTTTTTTTAGTCAAAGTCTAAACCTCTTTTTGGCAGTATCATTCCATAATGTGCAACCCCCTTTTTTCACGCTTGGTATTATACCAATTCCCAAAAGTATTGCCCAAGTATAGCAATACTTCAGTTGTCAACTAATCAGCACAAGTAAAATCACTTTTTTGCTAATTTCAGCTAAGTTAATGTTAATTATTCTTATGTTTGATTCTCCCCACACTACCCCACTACCATACTCCCCTGCTCAACAAAGTGTAGAAAAGTTTTTGAGAAATGGTATTACTTACCTAAAACCTAATAGGTAATAAAGTGTCTAAAAGTCAGTCTATGGAGTGGAATAATATCAATGTTCTAAAAATGTATAAAACCCTTTTGGATGTAAATACTCTAATACCATGTATCTTTAAATGCCCACAATAAAAATTTTAGGGAACAGGGAACAGGTAACAGGGAAAAATTTATCATAGAAAACATTTTTATTATGGCTAATTAATGAGACTTGATATAACTCGCCAATATGACAGATATACAACCTGAGTTCTGCCTTGTTATTTATAAGTATTCAATAGAACATAGTATTACTTACCTAAAACCTAAAAGCTACCACCTAATAGCTGACAAAGCGCCTAAAAGTTATTCTAGGGAGTGGAATAATATCAATGTTCTCAAAATATATGAAATCCTTGGCAATTTATAATTTATACCTTTTGGAGGTAAATACTGCAACTCACCAATCTGACAGATATCTTACCTGAGTTCTGTCTTGTTATTTATAACTATTCAACAGAACATAATATTACTTATCTAACACCTACCACCTACCACCTTCTTCCTTCAAATACCATGACTTTTTCCAATTACCCAATGTCGCCGAAAGAAACGAGCTAAAGCTGATTCTTCTAAAGATAAATAAATCGGTCTGCCATGAGGACAAGTACGAGGGTTGCGAGTAAGTCGCCATTGATTTAATAAACTTTGCATTTCTGACAGACTTAAAGGAGTTCCATTTCTAATAGCACTTCGACAAGAAGTAGCTACTTTAGCAGATTCTAAATCACCACCTTTACTCAGTTCAATTAAAGCTTCAGCACAGTCATTTCTTTTAGCTAAAATTGCTGGAGCAGTACGAGCTGCCCAAAGGAAATCTCCAAAAATTTCTACTTCTATATTTAAACGTTGAAGTTGTTCTATTTGAGCTGAAGATAAATTATGCAAAATAATTGGTGGCTCTAAATAAATTATTTCCCAAGCATCACATAATTTTTCATATAAAACTCTTTCATGGGCAATATGTTGCTCAATTAACCAAATGCCATTCGGATGTTCAGCTACTATATAAGTATTGTGTAATTGAGCGATCGCTTTGAGTTCTATCAATCCAAATTCTTGATTTTTTTCTGCTGTATTATCTGGAGAAACTTGTATCGACCGACGAGTTTGATAATTCCCTGTATTTTCAGATACTTTTAATATTTTTTCCACTCTTTCTGATAAAGGAAATTCTGGCATTACTTCCATATTAAATTGTAATGCCTTAGCAATTACTAGCTCAATTTGTTGTTGCCAAAAACTGAGATTATGAAGATAAACTTCTGTTTTCGCCGGATGACGATTCCAATTTATTTGATGAGGAAAAATTTGGAAATGAATAAAACATATAGGATAGCGATCGCGAGGGCAAGTCCGCGCCAAAGAACTAATAATTTTTTGTTCTAATTCTGGTACTTTTACCACTCTTCCATTAATAGCAACTTTCACCCAATCTGGTCGTCTACGATGACATCTATCTGGCAAACCTAAGACTAATTCTAATGATTGTCTATCCAAAAATTGAGAATCTTGATATTGGAAAAAATTTGATGTTTTGAGATTTAATTCTTCTGCTTCTTGTTCATCAATTTCTTTTTGAATATACTGTAAATCACTCAATCTTACCGTAGATAAAATTTGAGGTAAAATTTGTTTTGCCGTAGCGCCAGGACTAATTTGTATCCATAACTTACTACCCTGCCAAATTTGCCAAGTAACATCAGGATAACAAAGCGCTATTTGCTGAATAACTAATTGTATACCTCGCATTTGTTGTGCCGAAGAAGGCATTCCTTGACGACGTACAGGCCATTTTCCAAAAAGATTAGAAACCTTAACAATAGTACCAGGAGCAACAGCAACTCTTTCAACTTCAACAGCCTTTCCTTGCTCGTTATAAACAACTTGCCAACCTTCATTTTCATTCTCTAAAAGAGGCGACTTAGGACGACTTAATATTTCCAAAGTTGAGAGATTAGCTAAACTATGAAGTGCCTCTCCACGAAATCCCAAACTGGTAATTTTTGTGAGGTCTTGAAGATGAGTAATTTTGCTCGTACTATGAGGATTAGCTGCTTGTTTTAAATTAGCTAAATTCATACCCATACCATTATCAGAAATTTGCACTCGCCACTGTTCAGAAATGATAGAAATTATGATGCGAGTTGCACCAGCATCCAGAGAATTTTCTACTAATTCCCGTACTACTGCTGCTAAAGAATCAATCACTTCTCCAGCGGCAATTAAATTAACAACTTCTTTGGGTAAGGTTTGAATTTTAGATTGCATTTGCAGACACAGATTTGGCCACGGATTTACGGATTAGTCCAGTAAGGAAAATAATCATAATGCCAGCCCGCGATTATTATCATAATACTGTCAAATCTGCTATTCAAAAAGACGGATGGAGAATCACTGAGGATTCATATCTTCTTAAACTTACAAGGAGGAAAAATTTATTTGTTGATCTAGGTGCAGAACGTCTAATTGCGGCAGAAAAAGGACTAGAAAAAATTGCTATTGAAGTCAAAAGCTTTGGGAGTGCTTCAGAAATGAAGGATTTAGAACAAGCTATTGGTCAATTTGTATTGTATGAACATATTTTAAATCGTTACGAACCTGAGCGAAAATTATACTTAGCTGTTTCTGAAGAAATACGTCAATCAGTGTTTGAAGAAGAAGCTGGAATAATATTAATAGAAGATCGAATATTACGTCTTGTTAGCTTTAATCCCACTCAAGAGGAAATTGTTAAATGGATATTCTAAACATTGAACTCAAGGAAGCAATTATCAAAGTATTACAAGACTATGTTGAATATATCGGAAATGACCCAGAAATGCAATGTCAATTAGTCATAGATGAAACTGGAAATCATTACTTACTAATAGAAATAGGTTGGCAAAATAGTAGGCGAATTTATGGAACTCTTATTCATATCGACATTATCAACCAAAAAATTTGGATACAACATGATGGCACAGAAGAGGGTATTGCTAATGAACTTGTTAATTTAGGTATATCTCATCAGCAAATTGTACTTGGTTTCAAAACACCTGAGCGACGTAAAATTACTGATTTTGCTGTTTATTAATTAAAAAGAGGGAACAGGGAATAGGGAACAGGTAACTATGACTAAGATTTAGACAAAAATCACAAGATTATCCTATGGCACTGGAGAAATATCAACAAGCCCTGGAATTGTGGCGACAACAGGAGATTTCGTTTGGACAAATGGTTTCATTATCAGGAATGGTTAGAACCTACGAGTCATTAAAGAAGTATTCCCAGGCTTTGGATAGAGGCAAGGAAGCTTTATCGTTGTCCAGTGAACTGAAAAATGACTTGCTCAAAGCTAATACTTTTATTTTAATAGGTAGGGTCTATCAAGCTGAAAATAACTATCAAGAAGCCTTGTCACATTTAAAACAGTAGTGGGAGCATATTGCTCCCATTAAGCAGCGCTGTTCATCGCCATCTACCATTACGCGAGTACAACTACCGATTAATCTAAACAAAGTTTAGCTATAAATCACTATTTACTTAACTTACTAATAGGACTTACGCATGAGGTACGAAAAATTAGGATTTGAGATTGCTTTCCGTTCCGGACTGCTCCGCAAACCCTGTCGCTCGCAATGACGAAAATACCTTGTACTGCGTAAGTCCTAACTAATAGGCATCTCCAATAATAAAAAATAAAATCAATTATTCCAGAGAAATTATCAATTCTTTCCCCCTACTCTGTACGGACGCCCTTATGCAACGTCCCTACTGCCTACTCCCTCCTTTCTCACCGTAATAACTAGCAACAATAGCCACCATCAACCACCAAAGCGTATTAATTTGAGGACGATACCAAACAGTATCCACCAAACCATGAGCCATTAACCCTACCATCGCCACCATTGCCCCAATTAACCAATACCCTTGACGATCGCCTGCATCTCGCAAACGTCTTAAATTTAATACACCTTGATTGAATGTCACCAACAGCAACCATAAAAAAGCAGTAAAACCAATAAAACCAGTTTCCACAATAATTTCTAAAGGTACTGAATAAGCACTCAAAGCACTATAACGGGGTCGCTGATAAAGAGGATAAATTTTGTTAAACACATCATTTCCCGGTCCAATACCCAAAACCGGGCGATCGCGAATCATATCAAACACAGACATCCAGACATTCATCCGAAAATTATTACTACTATCTTGACGACCTGCAAAAATACTAAAAACGCGATCGCGCAAAGGCTCTAATAACACGACCGCCAGAATTAATAACCCTGCCAAACTTCCTACAGCTATTGGCAGCGACCAAGTTTGCCAAAAACTGGGCATATAGATGCTCCACCAATACCACATTAAAATTAACAGAGCAAACATCAAAGCTATAAACCCTATCCAACTGCCTCTACTACCTGTATAACGCAAACAAGCACAATTCACTAGCAACATTGTTACTGCCAACAATTTCTGTGGCCAACTACGCCAGGCGATAATTGCGACAAAGCTCAAAGCAATGGCAGGTAGTAAATATCCACCTAATAAATTAGGATTTCCCAAGTAACTATATACGCGAGTAATACCAGCTTGAGCAGAAGTAGGGTCGTTCCAGGTAGCAAGGGGTTCAACTTTGTCTATCCATTGACGAATACCGTAGAAACTGACTACCAAAGAAACCAATAAATATATACTAATTAACCAAGAGCGGAGTTTCGGCGATCGCAATACCATTGCTCCTAAAACAAATAACAATAGATAAAGAGTTAACTTGACCCATCCACTAAAAGCAGCCATTCTTGCTGGCGAAGTTGCCATTGCTAATGTGGCAATACCCCAATAAACGAATATCAGTAGATGAATAGGAGTTAAATATTCCTGAGTGTTATCTGAAACAGCAAGCAATACCCAAAACCCTGCACCAGCAAGTAATAATAAACCAATCAGAGCAGTATTTACAAAAGGAGCTAGACTAAATACAATTGCCAGCAAGACAAAACCCAAAGCTTCTCCCCATTGCATTAACCAACTACCTCGTCGCCAGTTATGGAGGGAACCATTAATTAAACCATAGAGGTAGCTAGCATTTAGCCATGGAGAGTTAGAAAAAGAAAGATTAGTTAATGTTAATTTCTGCCAAACTGAGTTCATGTTGTTACCAATTAAATAAATAATCTTACAAATAGTATAAGCAAGTAAAGAAAGTTATTTTTGAGAAAAATATAGCACTAATACCAATTCCCAAAAATAATGCTATACTTCCAATGCAACTTCAGTTATCAACTGATAATAATAATTCAGTAATGTTTGTAAGGATTATCGGCATTAATACAAAATATCTTATGCCTTTAAACCCTACTCCCTACTCCCTACTCCCTACTCCCTACTCCCAAGGAAATGTAGCAAGACTTTTTATAAATGGTATAAGTACCTATGCAAAATTAATTACACATCCTACTGACTCCCTATTGCCTGTTGCCTGTTGCCTCTCTCAAATAGGAAATTTATTTTGCACGACTACTTACAAGAATTGGTTAAGACATTTTTCAATCCTGTTTGCGGAGTGTTCCTGCAGGAAAAACCCTTTTTACAGTTAGCTATTCCCTGTTCCCTGTTCCCTATTCCCTATTTTAAATAAGAAGAAAACTATTCCCTATTCCCTACTTAGAAAGTGGCAGAGTTAAAATATATCGATAGCCTAATTCCGTAGAACCTTGAACCCAGAAAGAGCCACCATTTTGTTCAGCTAACTGACAACTTAACAGTAATCCCAATAGCTCGCGGGTAGGTTCAGCTGCAATATTTTCTCCTTGTATTGACGTTTTGTCAAAAACTATTGTTGTTAGTTCATCAAATGTTAGCTGTAATCTATTTAGTATTAAGCTAGACTGATTATCCTGGTTTTCAATCTCTGATAACTTGTGAGAATATAGTTGAGCATGAGGAAGATTATCTCCAAGGATAGGATGAGAAACCCACAGTGCAATCTTAAAATCTTCTTGCTTTTCAGACAAATGAATTTTTACTTCACTCCCTGAAACTGTAGATTTAATTACACTATAAATTAAGTTGTATAATGTTTGTTCTAAAATTGTTTTATCAAAAAAACAAACCCGGTCGCTAGATCCAGCTAATAATTGAACTTTGATCTGCTGATGAACTGTTTCTGCTTCTAGGTCTGTTACTATTTGCTGACAGATATTTTTCACATCAACAGGAGTTTTTTCTGAATTTTGGCCATACTCATATAGTTTTGTTAAACCAATAATTTCTTCAACTAGCAATCGTAAATATTGACTTCTTTCATGAATCACTTCTACATATTTTCTCTGCTTATCAGTTAGAGAACCATAGATTTCTTGGTGGAGAACACTTGCCATCCCCATCACAGAAGTTAAGGGAGTTAACATTTCTTGGCTCAAAAGACTTAGTAGCTTATTTTTAATTAAATTAGAGGATTTAATAATAGATTCTTTAGTCATTACAAAAAATTAGGCGGGGGATAGTTTTGTCAAGTTTTATTAGTGGTATAGTAGAAGGAAGAAGGCAGAAGAAAAAATATTGTGTTGTCTGAGTTTTAAGCTTTTGATATGTCCTCACCTCCCCTTCAACTGCTATACTAATTCACTCAAATTATTTCACAAATAATTCAAAACTTGGTATTTGAAATAATTTTCTAAATTTATTTTCAGTCAAAGCTTTTAATCTATATATTTATAATTTTATAGCAGATAACAGTGAAAAAAAATTTATCCTGATTGGGACATCATCAGTCTATATCCGCGCCCTACTTGTCTATTGCTATAATTTTTAACTTTCGATTTCTGTTTAAGTAGTTAACTAGCTATCAACATTTCAGCATTTCCGTACCGGAATGCTCCGCAAACAGCCTTCAGCGGGCTAAAAGCTTGGGTTTAAATTCTCGACTTCTAGCTTATCGTTTAATTTTATAGCACTAGGCAAATAGGGCGCGGACATTTATAAATGCTCAAAGTTAGTCAGGGATTATTTTTGTACGGACAAACGGCCGAAAGCTTGCGCATAACGATCGTTAACGCCACTACTGACTTATGACTTTTGACTTGCGCGTAGCGTTATAGGAGGGGTCGCGTATCCACTTCTCAAAAGCTGACTGCTAAACACCTAGCGGCTGTTTGCGGAGCATTTCAGACCGAAACGCTTTTTAAACCGAATAACCGAATTAATTGTATATTTTATTTTCTATTCCCTATTCCCTTTTCCCTACAAATGTTAAATTAATTTTTGGCACAGATACTATCATTTAATCGTTTCTTCCAGTGCCTCTTGCAAATCTTGAGTCAGCTCTGATATAGCTGTACGACGTTTAGTTTTGTAACTCTCCCAACGCTGGGAAACAGAAATTGGTTGTCCCACTGTCATGTATACTATTTGTTTTCCTAGTATCGGACGCTTGAGAGGATTACCGCCCTTAATGCGATTAATCATATCCCATATTAGTAGAGTTGTATCAGAAAACCTTTCTACTGTCGGTTTTTCCGTAATATATTTGCCACTAACCGCAACAAAACTTTCGACTAATCTCATGTGCCACATTCGCAGACTAGCCTCTTGTGCAAGTCGGTTTGCAAGACCTCTGTCTAGAGGAGAAAGAGTCGCCAAATTTTCAATATCTTCTCTATATATAAAATCCCAACCCGCTTGTTCTAAACGACGACAACGATCTATAAAATTACCGTTGGCCTGAATTTGAAAATATTCTTCTGCCACTTCCAAAGCAACATCAAGAAGAGCATTGAGGCGAGTGGCGATCATTTCATTCATTTGGTCATCTATTAAAGATTGTTGGGAAGAACTTTCTTGAGTTGACTTGGGTAAATCTCGGTGGTAGAATTTTCGATAAAATTCTTCCATTTTTTCTAATAAATGAACTCCTAATCTCAAAAGTCGTTGGTATAGTGCAGAAGGTGCTAATTTTTGCTGATGAAAAAGATTTTCTGAACTTGAAAACAAACCACTATCTTTTTCCAGCTTACTTAAAAGTCGCTCTATATTTTCCCATGGTTCACCCAAGTACTTGTATTGAATACCTATTGGTACAATTAAAACTTCTTCAGAACGAGTTGCTTGATGTATATCTTCAACACACCAAAATCCCATCTGGGCAATACCAGGCTCTAAGGGACTAACTCTTTCATTGTGGCCATTAGTACCTCCTTCTGGAGCAGCCATCATTGGTAAATTGCCATTGGCAAATAATTCACGAGCTGATTTTAGTCCCTGACGGTCTATTTTTCCTCGGTGAATTGAACTTCCTCCCAAATATGAATACCATTTACCTACAAAATCACCAGCCCATAAAGGAATACCTCGGTCAAAGAGAAAATGATAGTGGAGAAGAGATGGAAGGGTAATTCCTTGTTGTTTAGCAAATTTGGGCAATAGATACCAGATCATATACCCTAGACAGTAAGGGTCGTTGGCATTAGGATGACGAAATGCCATCAGAAAGCGGTTTTTCCCCTGATGGAAGTTTTGATATAGTTGGGCTAGGGTTTCTAGGTTATCTGCTTGTACGTCGGCGACAGACACTTGGTACTTAAGCCACCAAGGTAACATTAGCTTTGTACCTAGTCGTACCAGTGGCTTGAAGTTGGGTGGAATAAATTTTAGGGGTGGTTGAACCTGGATAGTTGAGTGGGACATTAAAATTTATCAGTTACTTATGGGTTAAATATTAGATTGTCCTGCGAGCTATTTGTCTATTCCCTACTTTCTAATGCTTCTACCCTTTTTTCTAATAATAGTATTGTATGAATTGGGGTTGGCTTTCTTTATACTCCAAAAATTCCGCCAATACACTTACCACTACTTCTGTTTTAGACATCCTTGTTTGATTAATATAATCTTTAAACTTATGCAAAAGTTGGAGCGATATTATAACTTGAAGAAGGAGACAGGAGACAGGAGACAGGAGGAAAATTACATGGGGATTCGCTCCCCCAAGTAATGCGTGAACACCCTGTAGACGGTGGGGTATTAAACCCACAAAGAAAATGATAAATCTGATATTTTTTTCTAACTAATCATTACTGTCTGTCCTGTTTGTGTATATGAACAACATCATATTACATGGCAAAAACTTTAACATAATTTTATATACTAGAAAATATTTCTACTTTGATATATGTATATAGCAATCCTATTTAAGTTGCGGGTAACAATCTCTTTAAATTTAGGGAACAGGGAATAGGGGTAAAAGTTTCAGAGTTTTTATATATCCTTATATTTTTTACAAATCATATCAAATCCGTTTAATATGGTATGAAAATATTGTCCATATTCACCATTACCAAATCTTGATAACTTTTTTTCTTCTTGTACGAGCGTTAATAGCAATGCTACCGGATTTAAATCATTTGGGATTACTGTATGATCGTATTTTTGACAAAATATTTGGGTGCATCTCACATTTGCAAAAATACTTTTTTCCTATATATTCCCTATTCCCTGTTGCCTGTTGCCTGTTCCCTAAAAGCGATAAATTTTTAGCTTTATTCAAAATTGAGATGCACCCAAAGATTTCCTACTGCTATAGTCTTAATAGTTAAAGGCTAGAAATAAATATTTTAATTTCTAGCAGATATATATTTTTGATTTTTTTTCACTGCCACTCTTCTAATTATTCTATCCAATTTTGCAATAAATTATTAATTTGTTCTCGTCGAGTTTCAAAACTTGCAGCTATCCAAATAAAGACAATTCCTACTATTAAACCGATGCTCCACTTGAAAAAAGAGTAAAGAGAGTTCAGGATAATTAGTTGATTAAAAGCGTTGATGAAAAATGTGACTGTTCCTATATAAAGAAAAGCTCTAGTTGGTAACACTAATCCTGGAAAAATAACAATTACACTAATTATTCCTGGTAGTAAACTAGTCTATTGATTTTCTAATAAAGCTATAAAACAAATTATTTCACTGCCAAAAAGTCGTAAGTTATGCCGAATATTTCTGTTTTTAGGTAATTTCAAAATAGGATCGACTTTAGCGATATAAAGTATAATGTATATGCTAAAAGTACTAAATATTGTCCGGTTAAAAGCCCTGTAAAAAAAAGAATGCTACAAAAAGGTGCATATCGTTTAAAGATACTTAAAAAAAACCGATCCAATTAATTTTAGATGGTTATATATATATGATTTTTACTGATAACTGAATTCCGCAGTTCCGACCACAAGAGGCTAACTGAAATTACCTTTTTTTATTCAATCTTTCTTCCCTCTTCCTTCTTCCCTCTTCCTTACTTCTACCATTTGTAAAAAACATCGATATCCCTCAGTATAAAACCTAAATCCTACTAAAAAAATCGGGAATAATTACAGCATTTTTGAGGAAGGGCAAGATACTGTTTAATACTAATCTCTATTCCCTGTTCCCAATTCCCTATTCCTTAAACTCACAAAACTTTGTACCTTATAACTCCAAAACTGCTTTAAGCAATTTTCGCTAAAGGTTCTGAAAAGAAACCAACTTTACCTCCATAAGCACGATATAAATTTTCTTCCTGCAATACAACCTGCCGATCGCCCACAGCAATTAACTCTTTATTTAACAGAATCAAATCATCAAAATTAGTAATAGATTCCCCTAAATCATGATTAACGACTATGACAATTTTTCCAGAATTTGCTAATTCGTGAAAAATCCCAAAAATAATATTTTCGGTTTTCTGGTCAACCCCAACAAACGGTTCATCAAAACAAAAAATATCAGCTTCCTGAGCTAATGACCGTGCTAAAAATACCCGTTGCTGCTGACCGCCAGAAAGTTGACCAATAGGGCGATCGCGATAACCATCCATGCCTACTCTGGCCAACGCCTCCATCCCTATCTGCCGACTCACTGTAGAAAAGCGACGAAACCAACCTGTTTTTGCTACCCGTCCCATCATTACCACATCCCAGACAGTGGCCGGATAAGTCCAATCAATTTGCGACCTCTGAGGTACATAAGCAACTATTTTTAACTGCTCTGAAAGAGGTTTGTCATTATAGATAATAGAACCCTCACTTAAGGGAATTAACCCTAACATTCCCTTCAAGAGGGTACTTTTACCTGCGCCATTTGGTCCAATAATACCAGTTAATTTTCCTGCTTGTACTTGTAGGGTAATGTCTCGCAACGCTTCAACGGTACGATAATGGACTCTTAAATGACTTACTGTAATTTTAGTCTGATTCATTAATTTAGATTCCTATAAATATTCCCTAGCTATTACCCTTTCTATAACTCAAGAAGGAAGATTCGATAAAAAAGAATCTTCTTAAATAGGGTTTGCTGAAAAAGTATTTTAGTAGGGGTAGGAGACAGGAGACAGGAGACA
>NZ_RCBY01000183.1 GCF_003838195.1 Okeania hirsuta | reverse complement strand
CCCATGTAATTTTCCTCCTGTCTCCTGTCTCCTGTCTCCTGTCTCCTTCTTCAATTCCCCCTACTCCCTACTCCCTACTCCCTCTTTACTCCCTCTTTTCTGGAGATATCTAATTATCCAGACATGATATAACTTCTGACTGTCTTGAGTGTGTCTTATAGCAATGAGCGCTGGTATATTTACAAATTGCAGGATGGGCAAAATAGCTAAAAGTCTTATATTATCGGCAATTTATTCCCCCTTCCGGAACTGTTGCCAGATGAGCTGTTGCCTGCGCACAACGCTATAAATTCTGGAGGCGATGTGTGCGGAAACATTTCCGCACCAGAAAAGCGCCGCAGGAGACCTCAGAATTACACACTCACTTCTAACTTCTGACTTCTGACTTCCCTACGCTCCACCCCGTAACTTATCTAATACACTCTTGTCCTGTAACGTTGAAGTATCCCCAGCAATTTCCTGACCTGCCGCCAGAGACCGTAACAACCTTCGCATAATCTTACCAGAACGAGTTTTAGGCAAATCCTCAGTAAAGCGAATCTCACCAGGACGAGCGATCGCTCCAATCTCCTGGACAACGTGCTGCTTCAATTCCTTCTCCAAAGTCTCACTTGCTTCGCGATCGCCTTCTAAAGTCACAAAAGCCACAATATCCTCACCCTTAACCTCATCAGGTTTACCAACAACTGCAGCTTCCGCCACAGCAGAGTGAGACACCAATGCCGACTCTACCTCCATAGTACCCAGACGATGACCTGCCACATTAATCACATCATCAACACGACCCATCACCCAAAAATAACCATCCTCGTCTTTGCGAGCACCATCACCAGCAAAATAAAGATACTCACCATTCTTCGGACTCAGATACTCCCAATAAGTACGACGGAAGCGATCATTATCACCATACACAGTGCGCATCATGGAAGGCCAAGGATGCTTAATCACCAAATAACCACCACTGCTACCATCCACTGGATCTCCTTCCTGGTTAACAATATCAGCAATAATGCCAGGAAAAGGCAAAGTCGCCGAACCTGGTTTAGTCGGAGTTGCACCGGGTAGAGGAGTCAGCATAAATCCACCTGTTTCAGTTTGCCACCAAGTATCAACTATTGGACACTTACTGTCACCAATGACACGATGGTACCACATCCAAGCTTCTGGGTTAATCGGTTCTCCTACTGTTCCCAACAAACGTAGAGAAGTTAGATTTCTGGAGTTGGGATGTTCTTCTCCCATTTTCATTAATGCCCGGATAGCAGTAGGAGCAGTGTAGAAGATGGTAACACCATATTTTTCTACTACATCCCAGAGACAACCAGGATTAGACGCTCTAGGTGCGCCTTCATACATGAGGCTAGTGGCACCGTTGGAAAGGGGGCCATAGACAATATAACTGTGACCTGTAATCCAACCTACATCAGCAGTACACCAATATACATCCGTGTCTTGGAGGTCAAATGCCCATTTATTGGTAACGTGGGTGTAAAGATTATAACCGCCTGTAGTGTGTACGACTCCTTTGGGTTTACCTGTTGTGCCACTTGTGTACAGAATAAATAGCATATCTTCACTATCCATCGGTTCCGCTGCACATTCGCCAGAAGAACCTTTTTGGAGTTCATGCCACCAATGGTCTCGCCCAGACTCCATGTGAATTTCTTGGGCAGTGCGTTTGACAACTAAGACATTTTCCACAGTGGGGGCACCTGCTATTAATGCTTTGTCTACTTGTTCTTTGAGAGGAACAATAGCATCTTTACGCCAACCTCCATCAGCAGTGACGACTAATTTAGCCTCAGCATCGACGAGGCGGTTTTTTAAGGCATCAGCACTGAATCCACCAAAAACAACAGTGTGGGGAGCGCCTATTCTTGCACAGGCCAACATAGCGATTGCGGCTTCAGGAATCATCGGCATATAAATACCCACGCGATCGCCTTTTTTCACTCCCAATTGCTTGAAAACGTTGGCCATCTGGCAAACCTCCCGATGCAGTTGGGCGTAGGTAAGGGTGCGAGAGTCTCCGGGTTCTCCTTCCCATATTAGGGCTGCTTTGTTTCGTCGCCAGGTGTTAAGATGACGGTCAAGGCAGTTATAGGAAATGTTAATTTTGCCATTAACAAACCATTTAGCAAAAGGTGGTTGCCAGTCGAGAACTTTGTCCCATTTTTGGAACCAGTCTAATTCTGTTTCGGCTAGTTCTGCCCAAAATCCTTCTGGGTCATTTCTAGCTTTTTCGTAGAGTTGTTTGTATTCCTCTATGCTTTTAATATGGGCTGCTTGGGCAAATTGTTCCGGTGGTTGGAAAAGACGTTTTTCTTCTAGGATTGATTCGATAGTTGATTCTGACATTTGTTTTTTGTATTTTATAGTTACTTCTAATAATTATTGTTAACCTAGAATGAACATCAGAATCTTTATTTTTTTTAAGCTAGCTTTAAGATTTGTAGAGGGTAATACCCATCTGTCTTGTGTTCAAGAATCAATACCATTTAGAAAGAAATTAGTCAATAGATGAAAGTATTTTAATCTCAATATTTGTAGAAATATTTTGAGTAGTTTTGAAGAAGAAGTTTTGAAGAAGGCAGAAGGCAGAAGGCAGAAGGCAGAAGGGAAAATTGCATGGGGACTCTAACCCCAAACAATTTTGAGCACCCCCGTTGACGGTGGGGTATTAAACCCATAAGGGAAATGATAATACAGGAGCCATAAGTCAGGAGAGAAATTGGGATGGGAGTGAGAATCTCAACCTATTTCTGTCAACTGGTAGAAGATGGGGTATTTAACCCAAAATCAGCAAGGGCCTGATCAAGAAAATTCAAAAAACATTCTGATTAATTCTGGCTCCTGACTCCTGAGGACTGACTCCTTAGCCCGAAGGGGCGATAATATCCTAATAGTTAACCCTTTATACTGTTAATCAAGCGCTACAATATTTATAGTGATATAAAAAAACTTTTTTACAGATTCTAAGATGGGTCTTAATGTAGGAGGATGATTGCAAGCAAGAGAAATCGAGCCTAAGCTAAAACAACTTAGCAATCTTGCCTGGTCAACTGAACCTGCGTTAGCCCAGAGGTTAGATGAAGTAACACGCTGGATTAAGGATATTAGGCCAGGGTTGCTAATGCAGAAAGGAGTCTTAGTAGGATTTTTGTTAGAATTAATCAAGGATGGAGAATTTTGGTTGAAATTGCAATCCTTAACAAATGAAGAAAGGCAACTATTTTTAAAACATCTTCCATCACCAGTATCTTACTGGTATGAAAATCTTTTTCCAAAATGGTTTAATGAAAATGATCATAAATTTTATATATGGAAACAAAAGTTAAGATCGGGGGAATTTAATCAAGAAGATGCTGAACTACTAAAATCTGTCTCTCGTCAGATTAAAAGTCGTGACGGGTGTGTTGTTCATCGTTATATAGCAGACTTGTCTATGGCAACAGATGTAATTGTGAGTAGTAGCACAGGTAAGCCTCTCTGTGTTCAACTTACTACTATGTCCGGAGAATTATGTAATCATAAGTATAAGGAATGGAAAGATACACTACAGCAATGGAAAATTAGAAGGGGTATTTTTGTTAGTTATAATCCCGGACAGGATCGCTCAGTTATTCAATTAGTAAATCTTGTTCTGCATAACAGCAAACATTTAACGGAGGCTAAATATATTAAATTTTGTTTTAGATAGGAATTTGCTCAATTCCTATTATATTTCAACTTGCACATCAAACTACACATTTTAACACTAGGCAGGATACATGGTAACAATTAGCAAAACTCTGTCAAATAAAGAACGTTTAGAAAAAGTTTGGCACGCTCTCCAAGAGGCTCAAAAATTACAAGAAGACCGACTAACTTGGGGAATAAATCATGTCAATTTATACGTGGAAAATATTGATGGAGATTGGCTGGAAAAATGGGGTGAAAATGAAGAGGAATTAAGTGAAAAGTTACCAATCAATTCATAAGTTTACAACAAGTCAAAGGTTAAAAGACAAAAGTCAAAAATAATTGGAGAAACAGTAACAATGACTGAACTAAAAGTTTAGGATGGTATGAGCGATCGCCTTGATATTTTGTGATGGAGATGAAGAGCGATCGCTCGGAAAACTCAAGAGATACTTGGCTAAAAAGCAGAAGTTATATTATGTCCGCTTGAACAGTTATAAATAAACGACGGAGGAGTCAGGACTCAGAAGTCAGGACTCAGGAGGAAATAAAAAAGAAGAAAGAGGAGGAGAAAGAGAAAGTTTTTTATCACCCTCTTATCCGGACATGATATTAAAATTATCCAACACTCTCAGTATTAGGCTTTTGATATGTTCTATAGCAGAAGGAAGAAAGAAAAATTGACGTTGCTTAAATGTAATGATAATTAGACATCTACTCCACCCATAGGCAGTAGGGAGTAGGCAGCTTTGCTGTAGGGGTAAAGAATTGATAATTTCTTTGGGATATAGATATTGATTTTTGATTCTTGGAGATGTCTATTAGCTAAAGGTAAAATTGAAAAACTGATGTTTTGCACCCAAAGTTAATCTCAAAATCATTACCACTCAGCAACGCCGAAAAATTTGCTGTCGTTTGATTTTTAAGCTTTTAGTATGTCCTAACCATTCCTTAGACCATTCTAACAGCTATAGCTACTGCTGTATGTAAAAAATGTCACGCCTAAAATGGAGATTTTTATGAGCAATTTTACAGAATTACCTGCAAATCTTCCTATCCCAGTAGATGATGGAACTTGTAATCACCTACAAGGTTTGTTTTTGCCATCACTTACTTTACCTTCAACCCATAACAGATATGTAGATTTATCTAAAATTTCAGGTTACGTCGTTATTTACTGTTATCCCATGACTGGTAAACCAGGTATTCTACTACCCGAACAATGGGACAAAATTCCTGGAGCAAGAGGATGTACCCCTCAATCATGCGCTTTTCGAGACCACCACCAAGAAATAACAGAGTTCAAAGTGCAAGTATTTGGCCTCAGCACACAAAAAATTGAATATCAGATAGAAGCAGCGAAGCGACTTCATTTACCTTTTGAACTTCTGAGTAATAGTGATTTAAACTTTTCCCAAGCGTTAAAATTGCCAATATTTGAAATAGAAGGAAAGCAACTACTCAAAAGAGTTACATTAATTGCACAAGCAGGAAAAATTCTCAAAGTTTTCTATCCAGTATTCCCGCCTGATAGAAATCCTGATGATGTAATTGATTGGTTACGAAATAATCTCGTGTAATAGTTAGTCAATAATCAGCTTAACAGTCATAGCAATTACATATTTTAAAAGCTCATTATTTATGCCCAAAACGAATTTAATATTTAAGAAAGATAGAATATTTGATTATAGATTTTCACCCTAGTTATATTATTTTTGGATAATGAGTTATATCATGTTCCCCCTCCGGGGGAGCTACGCTAACGGTTGAATACTTATAAATAACTTAGTGAGGAGTCAGGACTCAGGACTCAGAAGTCAGGAGGGAAGAAAAAAGGAAGGTAGAAAAGTAAAAACAATTTCAGTATTTCTTCGGTACTGTCAGTTCTTAAATTTTATTTATAACTGACACGTCCGAAGATGGTATTATAGCACTACGCATTAAGATGAGGACAGCTAAGAAACTTCAAAACATTACAGTTAAAAGTTTTGACTCTAGCTGATAGCTGTTTGTGTAGCATTCCGTAGGAAATGCTTATAGCTATATAATAAAATTTCTCTCTATAGTTTTGTTCTATCCCTTTAAATACTTGTCTTAGGGCTAAAGCCAAACTACAAACATAATATTAGACACTATGCTACCTCAATTTACTGCTGATTTTTTCAGATTTCAAAAAACTCTAAAAAATGCCCAATTGTCTGATTAAATTTTTCTGGATCTACCAAAAATGCCCAATGATTTCCCGGAACTTTTTCCATTTTTAAATTCCTTAAATATTTCCGATAAGGCTTAATTTGCAACTCACTTCTATTTACACCTTTTTCCGGTTGAATAAATAAGGTAGGCACATCAATATATTCTGTTAAACCAGACACCTGCATCACCTCTTCAAATATTTCATCCCGCGCCGGAATCACAAATTTACTTCCCCACTTACCATCAGCTTTTTCCTCCATACTTTCCTGAAAAACCATCTGTTGAAATTCGCTCCAACCTGCATATTTTCCTAACTTCTTTGCCTGAGCTTCTGCCTCAGCAAAACTATCAAATGGACCCATGCCTTTGAGGGTTTCTAAAGTCCGATAAAGAATAGGAAAAGTAACTTTAATTAATCCTGGCATTTTGCCAATAAAAATTGGGTCTATCAAAATCATACTTTTAAATATTTCTGAATTTTGTCTTGCCCAAATACAAGCTAATTTTCCTGTCCAAGAATGACCTAAAATATGAGCATCAGACCAGTTTAAATGCTCCATGAGCGCTTCTAAATCAGTAATTGTTTTCTCAAAAGTATACCCACTTTCTGGTTTTCCACTTTCTCCATGACCGCGCATATCTGGCGCAACAATATGATATTTATCCGCTAAATACTCTCCTAAACTTGACCAAACTAAAGCCACATCTGCCAAACCATGTAATAGCAAAAGTGGCTGTTTTTTCTCTTGACTTTCCTCTGACTGCCACTCCAAGTAAGAAAGTTGAATATCAGGTAAATTTAAAGTTTTGCGAGTATAAACCATAATTAAAAGTGTTTCTCAAGTTACTGTAGCTAGCTTTGGCTTTTTATTTTATCTTCCGAAGCAATCTCAATCTTACTTAGTAATTACACTTTAAACAAACGGAGTAGAGTCAACCATCACCTACAACATAATTTTTCATTTTATGAAGCACCAGAAAGCCGAATCAAAAAAAGAGCTTGCATCCTCAAATCAAACTTGATAGTATAGTGTTGGTGGGTCGGTTTCGCCCCTACGCATGATGTTTTATTCAACATAAATTGACAGCTAGGCGATCGCCAATCTCCAGAAAAACCACCCCAGGGTTAACGAAGTCAGAACTCAGAAGTCAGTAGGGGGGGGAACGGCCGTTCCCCCCCTACAGAAGTTATTTTTGTAACGGGGATTTGAGAAAAGCTCCAAAAATATTTCGCCGATCAAGGCGGGGTTGCGCGACCCATATTATTTTAATCAAAAATAATCATTTTATTGAGCACCAAAAAAAGTCGGCGGGGAATCAAAAATGAGCTTGCATCCCCAAACAAATTTTGATAGTATAATGCTAGTGGGTGGAACTCACCCCTACACATGATGTTTTATTCAACATAAAAACCCTAGAACAAAGAAATTAATATTTATTTACCCTACAACTTCAAACATCAGAAAAAAACAATATTAAACCATGAATAGTTCCGAACAAACCTCTTGGAATAACATCATCGAAGCCTTCCGCCAAATCTGGGGATATGATAATTTTCGACCACCACAAGGAGAAATAATTAGTTGCTTATTAAAAGGAAAAGACGCCTTAATAATCATGCCAACTGGAGGAGGAAAATCAATCTGTTTTCAACTACCAGCTCTACTAAAAACAGGCTTAACTTTAGTAATATCCCCCTTAGTTGCCCTGATGGAAAATCAAGTTCAAGAATTGCGCGATCGCTCACTTCCTGCCTCTCTTCTCCATAGTCAAATTCCCAATTCCCAAAAACAAAAAACCCTTCAAGCATTACAACAAAAAAAACTAAGATTACTTTATCTTTCCCCAGAAACATTATTTAATCAAAAAGTTTGGAATTTGCTCTGCCAACCCCAGATAAAAATCAACGGTTTAATATTAGATGAAGCTCATTGTCTAGTACAGTGGGGAGAAACTTTTCGTCCTGCTTATCGTCGTTTAGGAGCAGTACGTTCAGCACTAATTAAATCTAAAGCTCCAAGTACTAAAATTGCTATTGCCGCCTTTACCGCCACTGCCGACCCCCAAGCCCAAAATATTATCAAAAAAACTTTACAACTGCAAAACCCACAAGCATTTTTACTTAGCCCCTACCGAAATAACTTATATTTAAAAATTCAAAAAATTTGTACTCCTAGAAGTCGCCGTCAACAGTTATTTAAGTTTATCAAAACCAGAGAAAAACAGGCAGGTTTAATTTACGTTAGAACCAGAAAAGACAGTGAAAACTTAGCAGAAATATTACGACAAAAAAATTATAAAACTATAGCTTATCACGCAGGTTTAAGTGCAGAAGAAAGACGAAATATAGAGAAAGCTTGGATAGGTGGAGAAATAAATTTTGTGGTCTGTACATCTGCCTTTGGTATGGGAATAAATAAACCAGATGTGCGGTGGGTAATACATTTTCAAGCACCATCACTTTTGTCTGAATATATTCAAGAAGTCGGTAGAGGAGGTAGAGATGGGAAACCTGCCGAAGCTTTAACATTAGTCAGCGAACCTACTGGTTGGTTAGACCCAGAGGATAAGCAAAGACAAAAATTTCTAGTGGATAAGTTGCGATCGCAACATCAAACAGCCCAAAAATTAATCAAACAACTGCCAACTACAGGAAATATTGATACTGTAACAGATGAATTTCCTGATGCAGCGATCGCCCTCTCTATCTTGCACTCTTCTGGAAAACTGAGATGGCGCGATCCCTTTAACTATATTATGAATAAATCTGCTACTGGCAAAACAGCATCCTTAGATTACAATTCCGGTATTCAGGAAACAAATAGATATTTCACCACTAGCAAATGTCGATGGCAGTTTTTACTACAAGCATTTGGCTTTTCTAAGGAAGCTCAGAATATGCGTTGCGGTCACTGCGATAACTGTATTAGAAAAGGAAGAGGAAAAATATTCAACAATTGATAATTAGGGTTTGCTGAAAAAGTCTTTTAGTAGGAGACAGGAGACAGGAGACATGGCTTGGGAGCGAGGAGGTAGGAGCTAAGTTTTGTCCCAAGATTGTTCTCCCCAACTCTTGCACAAAATGCTAGTTTTTTCAGCTTTACTGACCGAAAAGCTGGCACTTTTTTTCAACCTAATAAGGCTGAAACCTTAAATCTTAATTATTCAGGACTTACGCAAAGGCACTATGTATAGATTCAATTAACTATTGGACAATAGTTTCGACTGCTATATATAGCGTATCTGCGTAAGTCCTATTATTATTAGGTAAAGCACAAGATTTTTCCTTCTTCTTCCTTCTTCTTCCCTCCTGACTCCTGACTCCTGACTCCTCAATCGTTATTTATAAGTATTCAAACGAACATGATGTAAAGCTATTTCCTACAAATTGACTCAGACTTCAATTTTGCTTGATGCTCGCAGCGAAAACCATCCTTGCACCATTGTGCCATATTTACCTGTGTCAATTTTAGCACATCAGCACATTTTGGTTCTATTATCTTACTTCCCACAGCCCAAAATAAACTACGAATTACATCTAAACCAGTCTTGAGATGAGATTCTCTATTACCAGGCACCCCTATTTCCTCAACAATATCAGTTTCTACCCATATTCCATTAGCACCCAAAATAATCTGTGCTAACCATTTAGCTCTGGGTAAATGAGTAGGAGATGTTACCAGTTTAATATGCTCCACTCCCCATTTCTTGAGAATTGGCAAAGTAAAATAGAAGTTACCAAAAGTAGATTTAGCGCAATGTTCTAACCAAACCTTCTCTACAGGAGCATTTTCCCGTTGAAATAATCCCACAAGACAAGGGTCTTTAGATCCAGCAGAAATTAATATTGGGGTCTGAGGATATTGTTTAGCCACTTGAGCAATATAAATTTCCCGTTTAATACTCCCACCTAAAACTAAATAAGTATCCACAGGAGATTTTGCTGCAGACTGGAGTGAAATAGTACTTCCCACCAACCACACTAATAGACTAGAAAGTATAGAAAAAAGCAAAAACAGCAATATTTTCCTGATTTTCTGATTGCCACGAATGTTTGGATTTCCTGTCATAGAAATTATAGCGGGTTATTTGAGCTTACCTCTAATCTGCCCACTGCTCCTCCTGTTTCCTATTTTTTATAGAACCCATTTGATATCCTTGTAGATGGTATGTGCTTTTGGCATAGAAGTCAGGAAATTCAGAAATAGAATAGGGAAAAAAGGTAGAAAAATGCTCCCTATTCCCCTACTCTCCCACTTCCCCCACTTCCCCATTCCCTCACTTCCGTCCCATAACGCTATAACTATTGATGAATCAGATATAATTTCCTATATCAGAGCGAATCTGGATCGACACCCAAATCGCGTAATTTAGCAGCTAATTTTTCGGCCCGTTGCTTTTCCTGTTCGGCCCGTTGCTTTTCCTGTTCGGCTTGTTCGCTACTCCACAACAACAAATTTTCGGACTTATCCCACCATCTAAGCCAGCTAATATTTTGCCCTAGTCTTTCCCCTGGCCAAATTCCCAAGAACAAGTCTAATTCCGGTATCCAAAAATGTCCATTCTCATTAGCTGACTCGAAGCAATACTTTCCATCCTGCAAACTGCGCACCTCTAAACTCCCTTCGTAGGGGTCATAAGTTACATAGGTTGGTACTTTGAGGATATGTTCATAAAAGTAAAGTTTGCCGTATGGTGGAGTCGAACGCACTGATAGTTCCCCACATTCTGTTTCTGAGAGGAACTCCATCACTACAGCTACAGGAGCGCCTTCTAGATGGGGAGTGTAACTACGGCGAATTACCCCCTCTGGCACTGGTTGTACTTGGGGGACATAAAACCAATCGGGAGCCTTGACAACTATTTTTTTGTTGACAGTGGCTACTAATCCGAAATTTGAACCAATGAGCATTTGAGGTTGAATGAGCAATGCAGCTCCCAAAGCATCAGTCAGAGCAGCAGCAAGAATAGGTTGTTGAATATTTTCCACTGGGTCGTCTGGTAAGGTAAAGTCTGCTGGTAGTGCTTTCCAAGTTACTGTTGGTTCTGGTTTAGTGGATTTTATTTGTAGAACCATTTTTAGTGTCTATCTTATGGCTAAGGGTGGACTGTATTTGTATTATTATAGATCCCAAATGGGTTCTATTTAAAAATAGATGGGGAGATGGAGAGATTCGAATATTTGCACAATTTTTTATATTTCATATAATTTTAAGTCCTCATGGAATCTGATTGAAAAACTTTCTCTTACAATACAATAGTGAAATTCTTAGGGAACTCCCTACATTATTTTCGCACCTATGTCTATTAATCACCACAGTTATTCAGAAGATTCTGGTAAGACAAAACGCATTTCTCCATTTTGATCGATTTCTACTTTCCCTCCAAGCTTGAGAATTTCTTGTTGAGCGCGATCGCGTACTCTTTGGTCTCTTGTTTGACCGTATACCCACAACCAAGCATTAAACTTGATTAATTTACTATCGGGGTCTCGCTTCAGAAATTCTGCTGTTTGTCTAAACAGAGATGTTAAGCTTTGATATGATGTATTTTCAGCCCATTCAGCTGCCATTTCATGAGAATCAATTGCTCCAGGAATATCACCTACTAACAGTAATTGATCTATACCTTTCCATCTCCATACTTGCCAAGCTTTCGGATCTATTTCTGAAGAAAGTACATCGGTACCACGAGTCATATATTCTACCGCGACTTCTGGTTTACCTTCATATATAGATAAAGAGTTAGACACAAATAGATATGTATCAACCCATCTTGGATCTAAGCGGGTGATGATATCAAAGTAATCTTCACTAAGAGAATAACCTGTTTGATTTCTGGCAGTGTCGTCCCCGAAATATTGCAAAAATTGGAGAAACACCCAATCTGCAATCAAATTATCAAATCCAAAAGTTGGAGATGCCTTCAATAATTTTAGCTGTAGAGCTTCTTTTTCTTCAGCTTCTACTGCTTCTGCCAAATCTAAAACGATTTTCTCTTTTAAGGGAGAATTTTCTGAAGGCCAGAATACTTGTAAAGTTATTATACTTCCTAAAGCTGTTATGAAAACGGCTAGATTTACGAATGAACCTAGCCAATTTGAGGTTTTGGCTTTTGTTTCCATCATGTCTTAAATTTTTATGTAAAGAAAACTAACGAGCGAGAGATCAAAAATTACAGTAGTTTTCGACTTAATTTAGTTACAAGTCGATCCGGCTTTTAGCAACATAGAATAGGAATAAAAAAGCAGGAAAATTAATCATCTTTTTTCCCTCTTCCTTCTTTACTTCAAGTTAAACTGTACTTATTCATCCTAAAAAGTACTTTCAACAATTAATAATTAATAGTTACCTCTCCTTTAAAACAGATAGGATTGACTAATCATGAAAATTTTTCTTTATTATCCCCTTAAAAGGGGAAGCTTTAAACCACAATTTTTCGGTAAGAGGATTATCAGTTAATTTATTTTAATTACTTAACTCTTCTCAAATATAGAGTTAGAGACAATAGTCGTAACGGTAAAATTTGACTAGACAATAAATTCCCTTGTCACTATAGATACAATAATAAATATATTCAGCTAATATTGTAGTATATTAGACTTCTTTCAAAAAAATACTATCCCATATATCATAAATTAGTGGGAATGTCAATATCAATAAATGTCCAACTACTAAAAAAATTCAATGAACTCAGCCTCAAAACGCAACTCCATCCTTCAAGCCATTTTGTACAGTGGAGCGATCGCTACAACCACAGCTTTATCTTTATTGGCTCCTACCCTGAGTAAGCCTGCTGAGGCAAATTTAGAAAATAGCCCGAAAGCAGTTCTGGATGAAGCATGGCAAATTGTCAATCGAGACTATGTTGATGGTAGTTTTAATCAGACAGATTGGCAAGCGACTAGGCAAACTTTGTTAGAGAAAAACTATACTTCTAGCGAACAAGCTTATGAAGCATTACGTCAAGCATTAGATCTACTTAATGACCCATATACTCGTTTTCTAGACCCGCAGCAGTTCAAAACTTTGACTAATCAAACATCAGGGGAAATGTCTGGAGTGGGAATGCAGCTAAAGGAGGATGAGCTGACCAAAGTAATTACGGTAGTGAACGTTGTAGAAAATTCTCCAGCTATGAAAGCAGGTTTATTACCAGGAGATCAAATCCTGGAAATTGACGGCAAACCTACTGCTAGTTTGAGTGTATCAGCAGCAGCAAAACTAATTCGAGGTGATTTGGGTACAGATGTTGTACTGCAAGTCATGCGTTCTGGAGAAACAGAATTTGATGTAACTTTAACCAGGGCGAGAATAGAATTACAAGCAGTTCGTTACGAGCTTAAGCGTGAAGGGAATAAACGTATTGGCTATATTCATTTACAAGAATTTAGTGCCCACGCTGGAGAACAAATGCAGAAAGCGATCGAAAATCTGGATAATCAAAATGCTGATGGTTATGTTTTAGATTTGCGGGGCAACCCAGGCGGTTTATTGCGCATTAGTATAGATATTGCTCGGATGTTAATGGATCAAGGTGCTATTGTTAGCACAGTTAACCGTAATGGAGAAAAGCAAGAATTGCGGGCAAACCGTTCAGCTTTAACTGATAAACCAATAGTCGTTTTGGTAGATGGTGACTCAGCTAGTGCTAGTGAAATTCTAGCAGGGGCACTTAAAGATAATGGTCGTGCTGTTATTATGGGAGATCAAACTTTTGGTAAAGCTTTAGTACAGTCGGTGCATTCTTTATCAGATGGTTCGGGTTTAGCAGTAACTATTGCTCACTATTACACTCCTAAAGGAACTGATATTAGTAAAAAAGGTGTTACTCCTGACGTAAGTATAAATTTGACAGATTCTCAAAAACGGCGCTTATATCGGCAACCAGGCGTGCTCGCTACAATATCAGACCCTTATTATTTTAGAGCGGTAAATCTATTGAAAAATAAAATATTGGGTAGTGGTGCATAGTAATGATATAATCGGCTTTGTTGCATCCAGATTGAAATATGCCTTGCCCTCAATGTAACTCCCAAAAATTTGTCAAAAATGGACATACTCACTACGGGAAACAAAGATTCAAATGCAACAATTGTGGGCGACAATTTGTTGAAAGCCAACCCGACAACCCATTAATCACTCAACAGGTGAATTCATCAATCAACTTCTACTGGAAAGGATGTCGCTGGCTGCCATCGCTCGCGTAACTGGAGTTTCGTCACCTTGGCTTCAATACTATGTCAATCAGAAATACTACCAGGTTCCCAAACAAGTTGAGGTGACTAAAAAAAACCAGGTCGATTAATTGTCCAGATGGATCAAATGTGGTCAGATGTAGGGTCAAAAGCAAAAAAACAATGGATTTGGCTTGCGATTGAGGCCAGAACAGGAGAAATTATGGGAGTATATATTGGTGATCGCACTAGCCAATCAGCAAAGCAATTGTGGCACTCACTTGCTCCAGTTTACCGTCAATGGGCTATTTGTGACACCGATTTTGGGCCAGCTTACTCACAAGTATTACCCAGTAAGCGTCACCGTGGGGTTGGCCAAGAAACTGGTGATACAAGTTATATTGAACGATTCAATCATACTTGACGTCAAAGAGTTTCCAGCTGAGTAAGTAAAACTTGATCATTCTCAAAATCTCTCGACAATCATATTGGTGCAATTTGGTATTTTGTTGATCACTATAATGCTAGTTTACTCACTTAGATCATTGCTATACTACATTTTAAACTTCAATTGTATTACAAAAGAATACATAAATCATCATCAGAATTTTAGCTAACAAATTAATTGATAGAACATAAAAAAGTATGTGAAATGAGTATTCCTGGTGAACTAGGAAGTTCTGTTAGCAGCGGAAAACACAGGAGGAATTAAACTCCTGTCAAGAGCATCAATCAATTAAGGATATAGCTATCAAGAACTCTCAAAAACCTACGGGGGGATTCAACAGAGATGGTTAATAGTTGACTTTCAACTACGCATCTGTATCGGATTTGAAAAACAACCATAAGGGGGTTGGTAAGGGGGTGCTGGTTTCCCCACTCCTCCACAGG
>NZ_RCBY01000182.1 GCF_003838195.1 Okeania hirsuta | reverse complement strand
CTCCAAAGCTCATGCAACCATGTATGGGTAAGTTTGGGTAAGTTTAGTAGAACGGAAAACTACGCCAAAGAAAATGGATACTTTGATGTTAATCAATACAACAATATCTATAATCCAGAGGCATATTATCAAACTTTAGGACCAGAAATCTGGAAACAAACAAATGGAGAAATTACTCACTTTGTGATGACTGGTTCTACCTTTGGGTGTATATCAGGTACAGGAAGCTTTCTCAAGGAGTGTAATCCAAAAGTTAAAGTTATATTGGCAGATCCCGTAAACTCAAATATTTATGCCTACTACTATAGCAACTATAGTAATTCCAAAAATGATTTAAGCTTAAATTCAAGTCTTGGTCAATTCTCAATTATTGGAATTACTATAGTTGCTATAGTAATTCCAAAAATGATTTAAGCTTAAATTCAAGTCTTGGTCAATTCTCAATTATTGAGGGAGCTGGAAAATCTGCACCGACAAAATGCCTGGATTTTTCTGTGATTGATGAAGTTGTGAAGGTTTCAGATGAAGAAGCAATTTCTACTTGTCATCAACTAGCTAAGGATGAGGGTTTACTGGTTGGTGGCAGTAGTGGTCTTAACGTTTTTGCTGCCAAACTTATTGCAAATCGTTTAGATCGAAAACAGGTAGTAGTTACAGTTCTCTGTGATAGTGGAATTAAATACCTATCCAAAATTTACAATCAAGAGTTTCTCAGTAAAAATGGTTTAAAAATTGAAAGTAGTGTTTCAACAATTAATAATTAATTATTAATTATTAATTATTAATTATTACCTCTCCTTGAAAGCGGATAGGATTGACGAACAGGAAAAATTTTTCTCTCTTGTTCGATTGAATATGGCGAGGTAATAATTAATTATTAATTATTAATTATTAATTATTACCTCTCCTTGAAAGCGGATAGGATTGACGAACAGGAAAAATTTTTCTCTCTTGTTCGATTGAATATGGCGAGGTCTCCTCGCCATCCCTTGACCGCTTGTTTCTCCTTTAAAGCAGAAGCTTTAAACCTTAATTATTCGGTAATTTTTTTTCAGTATTGAGTGTATGGATGAAGTATAATTTAAAATCCTGACATTTTCGGTTTATTTTTGTTTTGAAGTAATAGCAGCGATCGCCAGTCCAATTAACAATATAATTGCACCAAAAAAAACCATGATAGAAGGAACTTCACCAAAGAATAAATAACCTAAAAAACTAGCTCCAACAGGTTAAAATAAAATTGCCAAAGTAACTAAAGTAGGAGACAACCAGCGTACTGCCCACATCAAACTTGTATTCCCTACTAATTGAGGAAATAATGCCATCAATAATAAGTAAAAGTAAACTAAACCAGGATAACCAGAGTAACCAACACCTAAAATTAAGGGAAGAGGCAATAATACAATTCCAGCTACAGTAAAAACTACCACAAGATAGCCACCAACACTAAACCCTTTAGTTTGAGCTTCCCGTCCTAGAAGTATATATAAACTCACTGCCCAAGCTCCAATCATAGCCAAAAAGTTTCCCAGCAGAGGGTTAATACCTGTATACCCCCCACCAATATCTGCTAAACCAATGGTTAACCCTCCAACCATAGCTATTACTATGCCAATAACTGTCTGACGAGAAAGTCTTTCCTTCAACCACCACCGCGACAACAAAGCTACCCAGATGGGATTAGTATTTACTAGACTGGTAGAGGCCGCGATCGAAGTGTAGGATAAAGAAGTAATCCAAAAAGCAAAATGGACTGCGAGGCAAACTCCTGCTCCTACTGCATAGGGTATTGCTCCCGACTGGAGACTCTGCCACTGAATTTTCGACCATGCGGGTACTAATAATAAAGCAGCGATCGTCACCCGCGAGGCAGCTATTACGAGACTAAACTCTACCCCACTCATGCCAGCAGAGAGACTTGCCAACCTGATTAATATTGCACCTGTAGATATTGCCAAAATACCGATAGCTAAAACTAATATAATTTGCCAGTTAGAAGGTTTCATCAGAAAATTAAAAATGGTATGATTGAGTTTAACCAATTATTAGTTAAGTATGCTAAAGCTAACTATTATAGTTTTAATTATTCTCATAGGTTCTGCTCTTTGCTCTGCTACTGAAACAGCCTTACTTTCAGTTTCTCCCATTAAAGTGCAACAGTTAGCACAGTCTAAAAAACCAGCAGCATTAGCACTGTGGGGAATTAGGAAAAAAATTAATCGCCCAATTGCTACTGTTGTGATTATTAATAACATTTTTAATATAGTTGGTAGTATTTTAATTGGTAATATTGCAGCTTCGGTTTTGGGAAATGCTTGGTTAGGAGTTTTTTCTGCAATATTAACTTTTTTGGTAATAGTTTTTGGGGAAATTATTCCTAAAACTTTAGGTGAACGTTATGCCATGCAATTTGCCTTAACTGTGGCTATACCTGTCCAAGGGTTAACTTTTATATTTACTCCTATAGTTTGGTTGATGGAAAAAATTACTTCTCCTTTTACTAAGGGGCAGAAATTACCCACCACTAATGAAGCAGAAATTATGTTTTTGACCAGAGTAGGATATAAGGAAGGAGTTATTGAGGGTGATGAAGCTGAAATGATTAGAAGAGTATTTCGGCTCAATGACAAAAATTCTTTTGATATTATGACACCTCGAATAGCGACGACTTATCTCTATGCTAATGCAACTCTGAATGAGGTAAAGTCAGATATTATTTCTTCTCAACATAGTCGCATTATTGTAATTGGAGATTCTATAGATGATGTACTTGGTGTAGCGTTAAAAAATGAATTACTTAAAGGAATTATAGAAGGAAAAGATAGTAATAAAATTTATGATTTTATGCGAGATGTTAGATTTGTTCCTGATACATTGAGAGTCGATATATTGCTAAAAGAATTTCAGAAATATCGTCAACATTTGATGGTAGTTTTAGATGAATATGGAGGAATGTCGGGGGTGGTTACTCTGGAAGATGTTTTGGAAGAATTAACTGGTGAAATTGTGGATGAAACCGATCAAAGTGTTGACCTACAAATTTTGGCAAGGATGAGAGGAAAAAGAAAGTTAAAAGATGAGTAGATTTTGAAGAAGGTGGTAGGTGGTAAGTGGTAGGTTTTAGGTGGTAGCTTAATTAAGCGGAAAGAATAGACATATGCAAAAATCGAAAATAAAAGCAATTCTTATCTATAAATTGTCAATTGTTTATTCCTGTTCCCTGCTCCCTCTTTTGGAGGAGATGTCTATTAGACATCTGGTAAAAATCCAAAATCAAATCAATTCTCACACATAAATTATCAATTATTCCCCTCCTGGGAGGGGTTAGGGGTTGGGTTCCCTACTGCCTACTGCCTATGCGTGGAGGAGATGTCTATTTAATATTAGGACATCGGGTAATTATGATTATTCATGACGCGAGCAAGATGCTCGCACTAATTGTTAAACACCAACCTTGTGGTTGCTATAATTGCTGTAATACCAATTCATAAGCATTAATGCTGGCGTTGCTGAAGCGTGTGTATAATATTAATCTTTATTACTTAGGAGTCAACCCACCCCTCGCCCCTCCCCCTCCTGGGAGGGGGAGTTAGAACTTAGGAGGGAAGGAAGAAGAAGAAAGAACAGTAGAAGGAGAAAGTTTTTTGTTTGTTGGTGCACAACGCACGTTAACGCGAAGCGTTGCGTCAGCATCATCGCGTAAGCGGAACGGAGTTCTATAGCGCTCTTATCCGGACATGATATCATACCTCAAATCACCAACCCCGCATTAATGCTATATTTCCTTAAGACTTCAATTATTAAGTAATATCATGTCCGGTAGCATCGGTATTGTAAGCGCGAAGCTAAGGAAGAAGGAAGAGGGAAGAAGGCTATTGAGCAAGAAAAAAACCTAAATTTCCTGTAGATATTCACCCTTGGGTTTACACAAACGATACCAACGGACATGATATAATAAGTAAGCTTCAATAATGTTTTTAACAATTCTAGGCACTAAGTGAAGATATATTATTCCTAGAAACCCTAGGACCTACGGAGGTTGTATGTAACCTCCCTACCTACCCTCAATAAGATGTAGCAAGAATGCGCGAGAAATGGTATAAACTCTTTTTTTTAGTAAATTTTCCTTTTTTCTTATAGTTGCGTTACACTATTTTCTATATAGCAGTCGAAGGAAAGGTTAGGACATATCAAAAACTCAAAACTCAGACAATGGAAGTTTTTTCCTTCTTCTTTCTTCCTTCTGCTGTACATATCAAATTTTAATTATTCACAAAAAAACAATGCTACCAACAGTTTTAATTACTGGTGCTTCTCAAGGTTGTGGCAAAGCAACAGCACTTTTATTTGCTAGAAAAGGATATAATATTGTCTTAGCTGCTAGAACACTAGACAAATTAGCAGAAACAGCTAATGAAGTTAGAGCAAACGGTCGTTCTGCTTTGGCTATTCCTACTGATGTTACTGATGTTAAACAAGTGGAATATTTGGTGCATAAAGCTATAGATTTTTATGACAAAATCGATATATTAGTTAATAATGCTGGTGTTTGTTTGACTGGTGCAATGGAGCATACAACATTAGAAGATTTTCAACAATTAATGAATGTTAATTTTTTCGGTTATGTGAATACAATAAAAGCTTTATTACCCCATTTTTTGGAAAATCAATCTGGCACAATTGTTAATGTTGGTTCTTTTGGTGGGAAAATGCCTTTGCCAAATATGACTGCCTATTGTGCTAGTAAATATGCAGTTACTGGATTAACTGATACTTTACGTCTGGAATTACAGTCAAAAGGAATTAATGTTACTTCTGTACAACCAGGGGTTATTAATAGCGATTTTATGGAAAGAGCGCAGTTTCGTGGTGGGGATAATTCTGAAGTAGAAAGTAGTCGTCAACAAATGAATTCTGTTTTAACATCTAATTTTGTTAGTCAGCCAAAAGATATTGCTGAAGCTATCTGGAATGCTGTAAAAAATAACCAGTCTGAAGTAGTAGTAGGTCCGGCTGTTTTAGCAACAGAAACTTATCGATTATTCCCTGGTTTAGTTCAGTTTATGATTGGAAAAAGTTGAGGATAATTTATGATGAAGTAGTTTAGCGTTCGCTAATAAATTGTTAGGTCGAAATTGAATAATATAGTTTTTGCTGGCAGTAGAGCAAACGGCAGTTTATCCTACAATATTTACTCTTATAGCAGAAGGAAGAAGAAAGAACCGAAGTTTAAAAAATCTTACTTTGTCTAAGTTTTAAACTTTTTATTTGTCCGAACCTTTCCTTTGACTGCTATATTACTAAATGCTGAATTATACCAATGCTACTGGATTTGATATTATAGCAGTATTTTCTTTAGCGTTTGATAATAAATTTGACTAAAAGCTCACTACCAAATACTATAAACAAGTATTAGATTACATTGCCCTTAATTATGGCAATAATATTTTACTAGAAGATATGGCAGCAAAAGTCAATCTTAGTTCTTCCCATTTCTCCCGATTGATAAAATTGATATAACTCTAAACTATAGATAGTTTTAAATTATGGCTTACTTAGAAACACAACGTCTTATATTGAGAGACTTTCACCAACAATACCTGTATCAGCTTGCACCAATTCTTGCTAATTCAAAAGTTATGAAATTTTCTCATACTGGAATTTTATCACCCTTACAAACCAAAGAAAAAATCCATAGTTTTATTAATTCATACAAAAAAAATAGATTTGAAAAGTGGGCTGTTATCCTCAAAGAAACTAACAAATTAATCGGCTATTGTGGAATTGCAATAGAAGAAATTGACAAAGTGCATGAGCAAGAGATTGGATATCGATTTGCTCCTGAGTTTTGGGGTAATGGGTTGGCAACTGAAGCAGCATTAGCAACAATTCAATACGCATTTAAACAACTCAAATTTCCATACATCCTGGGAATTGTTGAACGAGAAAATATAGCATCAGTAAAAGTGCTGGAAAAGTTGGGTATGAGATACGAAAATCAAACTATATTTCATGGCATTAAAATGGATATCTATCGGTTAAATGCCTCGCCCTAAGATTGTATTAAAGCAGCAAAAAATCAAAAAAAAATCTTTTTGCAAATACTATCTGTTCTAAGGAGAAGTCATTATTCATTATTAATTGTTAATTATTAATTGTTGAACTGTAGCTATTCCAATCAAGCTCATTTCTCCCGTTGAAAAATATAAAGTGAAGTACCCAATACAAAAGGTAATATAAACTTGAAAAATCATTTTAATAAAGTCGTAGTAATTGGTGCTAGTCGTGGTGTAGGTGCTGCTGTTGCGGAACACATTGTACCTTCCACTACCGAACTCATCACAGTTTCTCGTTCTCCTTCTAACTTTGGTAATTGGATCGAAGCTGATATTAGCAACAAAACCGGAATTGAAATTGTTACTAATGCTGTAGGTAATTCTCCGTTAGATGCACTTTTATATATGGGTGGTACTTGGGAAACTCAAGCTTTTACCAGCGAATATTCCTTTGAAAAATGTTCCGATCGAGATATAGAAAACGTAATAGCAGTAAATCTTGTAGCACCTATTCGTTTAGTAAAATCTCTATTACCCACACTGCGTCAAGCAACAAATCCTAAAATAATTTTTATGGGTGCGTTATCGGGTTTAGATAATTTTCCAGCACGGGAAGTCGCCAACTCCGCGTCAAAATTTGGTCTTCGAGGTGTAGTTCATGCACTGCGGGAAGAACTCCGTAAAGATCGTATTGCAGTAACAATTATTAACCCTGGGGATATTGTTACTCCTGAAGTATTAGACGACCTCAAACAAGCTGGAAAATCAGAAACCGATGCCATTCCGTTATCAGATTTATTAAGCGTAATTGACTGCGTACTTTCTCTGTCGCGCTCGACTTGTATCAAAGAAATTCAACTCCCGGCGATGAATGCTAAAGGTGCATGATATTATTTTTTAATCTTTAACATTGTTTCTTTCGTTTGATGTAAAAATGCCTCAATTAACGGTTTTCCAAACTGCAAAAATGGTTCTACAATTTCATTGCCTGCTGTCTCTGGAGTACCAGAATTAAAAGTAGGTATCGGATTATATTCCATCATTAATTATGTCATTTTAGCCATTTCTTCTCCCCAAATTAGACTTACTAAAGTTAGACCAAAATCAATGCCTGAAGTAACCCCTGCTCCAGTAATTCGATTCCGATCGACAACAACTCTTTCAGGAATAACTTCAACTCCTAACATGGCTAAATGTTCTCGAAATGCCCAATGACAAGTTGCTTTATAACCTTGTAAAAGATTAGCTGCTGCTAGAATTAATGAACCAGTACAGACGCTAGTTATATATTTGGTGGTGTTGCTTTTCTGTTGTAAAAAACTGATGATTTCCGCATCTTTCATCACTTCAATTTGCCCCATCCCACCACCAGGAATACAAATCATATCTAATGTTGGACAATTATCTAGTGTCGTTGTTGGCGTAATTAATAATCCTTCATTACTCACAACAGGAGTTAAAGTTTTCCACAGTAAATGTATTTTTGTATCAGGTGGAAAAGCTAGAACTTGATAAGCTCCCATTACATCTAATTGAACCACATCTGGATAAACTAAAAAGCCAATATTAAATTCTTTTGTCATCATCAAATATTGCAATAAAATGTTTTGTCTGAAATAATTGTCAAGGAAAAATGTTTATTTGAATAGTATCCAAGTGGGTATATTTTTCAGATATGAACAGCCTAATAAAAAAACGCGGACATATCAAAAGCTTAAAACTTAGATCAAGCCAAATTTTCCTTTTCTAGCAGATAACTTATCCCCTAGATGACCTTCTTCCTTATTTCTCTAATTTAAATTTACAAAGTCCAGTCACTTACTAAAAGATATCTCCAATAATAAAACATCAAATCAATTATCGTACAGAAATTATCAATTATTTCTCCCCTACTCCCTACTCCCTACTCCCTACTCCCTACTCCCTTAAAGTAAATTCCTAGATTTGAGCTGCAAATATCTATCTACCAATTCTGTGCTAATTTGATTTGCTGGCGCATCTAAAACCAAAACTCCTTTCTGTTTCAACTGAGTAAAAGCAACTTGTCTTTGAGATAATAAATCTATTGCTACAGCACGAGTATAAGCAGCATGACTTTTTTCATGTACCTGCTGATGTTCTCCAGAAACAGTGGGAGTATGAGCTAATTTTTCCACCAATGGGTCGCACAAAGCCACACAAAACGGTAAATAACGAGGCGTTAACCTTGCCAATGCTGCCAACAGTTCCGCAGAAGCAGTAGTATCCACAATATCAGTAATTACGACTACCAAAGCACGACGGGTTTGTTGCTTAACCACTCTAGTAACTGCTTCGACATAATCTGGTTCCCGCAAAACTGGTTGAATAGGTGTCAGACTTTCAATTAATTTTGATAATTGATTTTTTCCCCTCTCCGGTGGTATCCAAGTGCTGAGTTGACGCTCAAATACTCCCACACCCACACGATCGCCCCTACTCAACCCTGCCATTGCTAATGACAAAGTAGCATTCAAACCCCAGTCAAACCGTTTTAAACTCTGCACCTGGGCAGTCATCAACCTCCCCCCATCAAGTAAAATAATCAAAGTTTGCTCCGTTTCTGGTTCCAATACCCGCACTAAGGGGCGACTACGACGAGCAGTAGCTTTCCAGTCAATGAAGCGTATATCACCACCAATACCATATTCCCGGAGTTCGGAAAATTCTGTTCCCATTCCCAGAGGTCGCTTTTGACGCATCGTGCCAGTATTTTGTAGAGAGAGACGGATCGAGAGCGATCGTAACCCCAGCAAATCTGGGTAAACTGCCACCTGTTGACTTGCCGGAACTTGCCATTGCTGCCACGCTAAACCCCACTGTCCCAATTGTCGCGCCCGAATATTTCCCCACTGAAACTCACCTCGTTTATCGGGGTTGACATGATAAGTTAATTCTTGACTGCTGTTAGGTTCAACTATTGCTGAGAGAGTAGTAGAGGAAGTTGCAAATTCTGGGGGATAATCATCATGCAAGATAATATTTGCCCTGTGTTTGCCAGACTTAACCGATATAGTAATATCATTATCTCGCCCAATGGAAAGCTTCTCTAAAGGGTAGCGCGCTAGTTTGACTCGATGAGGTTTCACTGTAACTCCATCCCAAACAGCCAAACTACAGATAATCACATCAAACAGTGCTAGTGCCATCAAACTTATTTGTCGGTCGAGCAAAATAGTGATGACTGGCGCAACAACCATTCCTAACAATAATAGTAAATATAAACGTTTTGAAGGAATCATTTCGAGTCATACCAAATTCAAAAAATAATCCTAAAAATTAGGACTTGTTAAGTAGATTAATCATATCAAATTTATTATAATTAATAACTGTATAATAGGTTTTGGCTTTTGCAAGATAAGCTTGTATTAAGTTAGGTTGAAATGGCAAAAGATATTTACCATCAGATAGTTAAAACAGCATTGGTGAAGGATGGATGGACAATTACTGACGACCCTTTACGACTTCAATTCGGTAGTCGGACGCTTTATGCAGATTTGGGGGCAAAAAAGCTTTTGGCCGCTCAAAAGGAGGGACAACGAATTGCAGTAGAAATTAAAAGCTTCTTAGGTGTATCCCCTATTAAGGATTTAGAACAAGCGTTGGGTCAATACATTATCTATGCACAAATTTTGTCCCAGCAAGCTCCAGAACGTTTGTTATATATGGCTATTCCTCAAAGCGTATTTTCAGACTTCTTTTCAGAAGAACTACCAAAGTTTGTTGTTAAATTTAATCAAGTTAAACTACTAATTTTCCAACCAGAAACAGAGGAGGTTGTGCAATGGATAACTTAAATTTATATCGAGATATCATTGAAAAGATTCTTCAAGAACACGCGAATATTCCTTATGCTTATGGTGAAATTGAAGAGTACTTAATTATTGATAAGGAACGTAACCATTTCTTACTATTAGATGTTGGTTGGCAACAAAAACGTCGCGTTCATGGTTGCATTACTCATATTCAAATTATTAATGGTAAAATATGGGTTCAACGAGATGGAATTGAAGATGGAATTACTCCAGAACTTGTTGAGGCAGGAATTCCGAAATCAGATATTGTTTTAGGGTTTCATCCGTCTGATGTACGACACCATACAGGTTACGCGATCGCCTAGTAGTTGAAAGATGGGGAGATGGGGAGATCAAGAAATATTTGGTAATGGTTGAAGATGGAACATTTTTTTATACAGAATTAAACGGATTTGATATAATATCATGTCCGGATGATTAGTGATAAAAAACCTTATCCCTTTAAACTTTTCTTTCCCTTCTGCCTTCTGCCTTCTGCCTCCTTTAAGACTATTTAAACTTATCTTAAAGTGAAACTGTTAATATACAATCGATCCATTAAACATATATACAACTAGGAAGATTAATGACTGACCCACAACTCAGACCATTAGGTACTTATGAAACAGGCATATTTGATGAGAGTGCTGCCGAAATTCCAGCTTACGACCCCAATACACAAAGAGTGTTTGTTGTCAAGGCAAATGAAGCAGCTATTGATGTACTAGATATTAGCGATCCCACCAACCCCAATCTAATAGATCAAATTGATGTTTCCTCCTTTGGCGCAATTGCCAACAGTGTTGCAGTTAATCAAAATGGCATCGTAGCAGTAGCGATCGAAGCTGATGTCAAACAAGACCCAGGCACCGTTGCCTTCTTCAATGCAGATGGGGAAACTCTCAACCAAGTAACTGTGGGTGCATTACCAGATATGCTCACCTTTACCTCCGATGGCACAAAGGTATTAGTAGCAAATGAAGGAGAACCCAACGACGACTACACCAACGACCCAGAAGGTTCTGTTAGTATTATCGACATTTCAGGTGGAGTAGAAAATTTAACTCAGGCAGATGTCTCTACTGCTGATTTTTCTGCTTTCATTGGTCGGGAAGAAGAATTGCGTAACAAAGGCGTTCGGATCTACGGTCCTGGGTCAAATGCAGCTCAAGACCTCGAACCAGAATTTATTGCTGTAGATGGTAACGACACCAGAGCATTTGTCACTCTGCAAGAAAATAATGCTGTAGCAGTGGTAGATATTGAAAATGCCAACATTGTAGATGTTCTGCCATTGGGAGCAAAAGACTACAGTCGCGGTCTTCCCTCCCTGACACAATTTGAATTTTCTGACCTGCCAGTTTTAGGTACAACCGAAGGAGGTGATGATATTCTCCTGGGTGGTTTATCTGGACTATGGTATGAAGGTACAGACGATGACGGCAACCTACAATTTGTCACCGTACCCGACCGCGGACCAAATGGCGCACCCACAGACGTAGATAATGACGGCGATAACGAAAGACCATTTGCCCTGCCAGACTATCAAGCTAGAATTGTTCGCTTTACATTAGATGAAGGCAGTGGCAATATTGAAATTACTGAAGAAATTCTCCTAAATAGGCAAGACGGTACAACTCCCATCACAGGTTTACCTAACATTCCTGAAGTAGACGAAGAACCAGTAGACCTATTTGGCAACCTTCTAGACTATGACCCCTTTGGTGCAGACCTCGAAGGTATTGTTATTAATGATGATGGTACATACTGGACTGTAGATGAATATCGCCCCGCCATCTATCACTTTGATGTTGATGGGTCACTCATCGACCGCTTTGTACCTGAAGGAACAGCAGCACTAGCAGAAGCAGCAGAGGGAACCTTTGGCACAGAAACCCTACCCGCAGAATATTCTAACCGTCGTCGCAACCGTGGTTTTGAAGCTATTGCGCTGGATACAGATGAAGATATTCTCTACAGCTTTATTCAAACACCTCTAGCAAATCCCAATCGCACTGCATCTGACAACTCCAGTGTTATTCGGATGTTAGGTATCGACCCAGAAACTGGGGAACCTGTAGCAGAATATGTCTACCTCCTAGAAAAACCAACTGTAGACCCAGACAACGGTACACTATTAGTTGATAAAATGGGAGATGCTGTCTATACTGAAGATGGTAAATTCTTAGTTGTAGAAAGAGATTCCTCGGTTACTGCTACAGGCAAAAAGTTTATCTTTGAAATTGACCTAAAAGGTGCAACTAACTTACTTGCTGACGATGCGCCAGAATTACCAGAAGACATAACTCTAGAACAATTAACCGCAGATGATTTAGCAGCATTAGAAATTCAAGCAGTTAATAAAACTAAAGTAACAAACTTACCTTCAATTGGTTATATCGCCGGAGACAAAGTAGAAGGTCTGGCATTATTACCAGAATCAGATGATGGAGAATTCCGATTAGCGGTACTCAACGACAATGACTTTGGTCTCTTAGATGAACAAATTCCTGGTGATGGCACTCTACCCCTTAATTCCGATCCAGTGCCAGTAGTTCTAGGTGTAATTGATTTCTCAGAAAGTAATCAAATTGACCCTAGCGATCGCGATGATGGCATTAATTTAGGTAACTGGCCTGTTTTTGGGTTATTGCAGCCAGATAGTATTGCTTCCTTTGTGATAGAAGGTGAGACCTATTATGTCACAGCAGATGAAGGAGATGCCAGAGGTTATGATGCTCTGGATGAAGAAGCACGGGTAGGAGATGATGAATATGTACTCGACCCTGATGTTTTTGATGTTGCTGCACTAGAGGATGATGCTGCTATTGGTCGTCTAACAGTGACAACGGAAGATGGAGATATTGATGGTGATGGCGACTACGACCAAATTTTTGCTAATGGGGGTCGGTCTTTCAGTATTTGGGATGCTGCGGGCAACCAAATATTCAACAGTGGGGATAGTATTGAACGAGAAACTGCAGAGCAAATTCCAGAGAACTTCAACTCAAACCGAGACGAAAATACTTTTGACGATCGTAGCGACAATAGTGGTCCTGAACCCGAAGCTATAACTACAGGAGTTTTAGGCGATAAAACCTATACTTTTGTTGGTCTGGAACGTACAGGGGGCATTATGGTTTATGATGTCAGCAACCCCACCAGTCCTGATTTTGTGCAATACATTCCTAACCGCGACTTCTCTGTTGAGTTCGAAACTGATGCTGATAGAGACCCAGACCCTACCCCAGAGCAATTATCAGCAGCAGGGGACTTAGGACCAGAAGGATTTAAGTTTATTTCCCCAGAAGATAGTCCGAATAGGGAGGCGTTATTAGTAGTTGCTAATGAAATTAGTGGTACTACTACTGTTTATGAGTTTAGCCCAAACCAGGATATTCAGGGAACTCCAGGTGATGATAACCTCGAAGGTGGTACGGGTGATGACAACATTAATGGTCTTGCTGGTAATGATACTCTCAGTGGCCTGGGTGGCAGCGATACTATTAGTGGTTCTGCTGGCAACGATGATATTAATGGCAACCGTGGTGATGACCGCGTTAGTGGTGGTGATGGTGATGACCGCGTTAATGGTGGTTTGGAAAACGATACCATCTTTGGCGGTAATGGAGATGATAACTTAATCGGTCGTCTTGGTAATGACCGGATGTTAGGAGGTAGTGGAGAAGATACTCTCAGTGGTGGTCAAGGTCGCGATCGTCTCAATGGTGGTGAAGGTAATGATATTCTCACTGGTGGTGCAAGTATCGACCGCTTTATTTTTGCTGCCAATGATGAGTTTAGTCAGGTGAGTTTAGGGGTGGATGAAATTACAGACTTTAACCCAGACTTAGATTTAATTCTACTTGACTTAACAACTTTCACAGAAATTACTACTACTTCGGGTGAGGATATTGGGGATGAATTTGAAATAGTAGAAAGTAATGGTGATGCTGGCAATAGTGAAGCGATCGTTGTCTACAATTCTACTAATGGTGCTTTATTCTATAATGCTAATGGCAGCGATGGTGGTTTTGGAGATGGCGGTCAGTTTGCAACTTTGACTGGTACTCCAACTATATCAGCAGAGGATTTCGTAATCAGATAATATTTCTATCTAGTTAGTCTTTGTAGGTTGGGTTAAGCGATGGTCCAATCCAAAAATAACTGATGATACTATTATCTAATTATTTGTTTGGGATATATCTGGATGTTGGGTTGATCCTACGGATAAGCTAGTGCTAAAGTTCCTCAACCCAACCTACTCTACTTTTAATTGTTATCTGTTTCGATTTAGTTTTTGTAGATTGGGTTAAGCGATCGCGGAGCGGAACGGATGTTCTATCGCGCAACCCAACAATAACTGATGATATTATGGTCTAATTATTGTTTGCTGATTAAATCTCAAAGCATTTACATCTAAAGACTTTACTCTTTTTTTTCTTTCAAAAAAAGTGCCTGGTTTTCAGCTCTTGATGCTCAAAAAGGAGCGTATTTTAGGCGCATAGTTGGGCAAAAAAATCATTCTGACAATTGTTACTCCTACATCCTCGCTCATTCCTATTTCTCCTGTCTTCCCCTCCTGGGAGAGGTTAGGGGTGGGTTGTCTCTTACCCCTACTAAAAGACTTTTGAGCGCAAACAATAATTAGGGTTTGCGATATATCAGGACTGACGCACATATTCTACATATAGCGATAAATAATACTATTTCCCCCTACAGATGGTGGTTTAAAAGTCAATTTGCGTAAGTCCTGATATCTTGATGTTGGGTCGATCCTACGGATAAGCTGGCGCTAACGTTCCTCAACCCAACCTACTCTACTTTTAATTGTTATCTATTTCGATAATGAGAAACAGGAATTATGCTAATTTTCCCGAAATGAGTCATCTGTAATTAATTCCTCAAACTCTGCAACTGAACTAACAGTAATTGTTTCTACAAGTAACCGTTTTAGCAAAGCTAATATCATGTTCGGACGGGTCAGTTATAATAAAATTTAAGGACTCCGGGTATCGACAGTACCAAACAAATACTTAAATTATCAATACCCCCAATACGAATATTTGTTCTTTTTCTCCAATATTTCCTCCTGACTCCTGAGGACTGACTCCTGAGGACTCACAACAGTCATTTATAAGTATTCAACCGTTAGCGTAGC
>NZ_RCBY01000181.1 GCF_003838195.1 Okeania hirsuta | reverse complement strand
CCTCCTGAGCATTAGAAAGTACCTTTTCATATACTAAACCAGGCATAGCGATCGCAACTACAGGCACTTTATCATCCAACAAAGCGATCGGACCATGTTTCATTTCACCAGCGGGATATCCTTCAGCGTGAATATAACTAATTTCTTTCAGTTTGAGAGCGCCTTCTAAAGCAATTGGAAAATTAATTCCTCGACCCACAAAGATAAAATCTTGAGTATCATTAAACTGGTGAGCAAAATCTTCTATTTGGCTATCTTGAGCTTCTAATATCTGTTCCATCTGTGCAGGTATCTGTCGCAAACCATTAACAATTCCTGCAATTTCTTCACCAGATAAATATTGTTTTTGCCAGCCTAATTCTAGAGCTAATAAATAAAACGCCATTACCTGTGCCACAAATGTTTTAGTAGCAGCTACACCAATTTCAAGACCTCCCCGAATATCAATAATTTGGTGAACTAAGTTAGCAATAGAACTTTCGCTGCGATTAGTAATTCCTAGCAACCTTGATGAAAATTCGGCTGGTTTATCTAAACGTCGTTGTTGTTCCATTGACAAAGCTGCCAAAGTATCTGCTGTTTCTCCAGATTGAGTAACACCAATTGTTAGAGTATTTTTTTTCAGAGGAGAAGGTGCATAACGAGCTTCAGAAGCATAATTAACTGTAGTTGAAATTCCCGCTAATTGTTCCAATAAATATTTCCCAATTAAACTAGCGTGCCAACTCGTACCACAGGCAAATATTTCAACTTGTTCTAAGTCTTGATATAGAGCAGGGGATAATTCTAAATTAGTCGGAGAAACATGATCGTTATTAATATCCCAATCGCTATTAATATAAGTTTCTAAACAACCCCGGATAACATTTGGTTGCTCGTGAATTTCCTTGAGCATAAAATGTTTAAAAATATTTTTCTCAACTAAAATCGGACTCCAGTTAAGAATACGGGGTATTTTATTCAAGCGATCGCCTGCAAAATTATAAATTTCTACCCCCAGAGGTGTTAAACGAGCTATTTCACCATTTTCTAAACTGACAACAACTTGAGTATGGGATACAAGAGCAGGAGTATCAGAAGCACAGAAAAATTCTCCTTGTCCTAAACCAATAGATAGAGGTGCTTGCTGTCTAGCAACAATAAGTTCGTTGGGATAGTCTGCACAAACAACAGCGACCGCAAATGCTCCATCCAGTTTATTCACAGTCTGACGTACAGCTTCTAAAAATGCTTCCCTGTTGCCTTCAGTAAAATTAGATAAAAATTCTGCGATTGAGTGGGGGATAACTTCCGTATCAGTATCAGAAATAAATTTATGTCCCCGACCTTCTAATTCTCTGCGTAATTCCCGATAATTTTCAATAATCCCATTTTGAACTACTGCCACTCGTCCAGTATCATCAGTATGAGGATGAGCATTATATTCTTCCGGTTTGCCATGAGTCGCCCAACGAGTGTGACCAATACCAATATTAGCTGGCATTTCTATTCCGGCCAATTTTTCCCGCAGGTTGTGTAGTTTACCCTTAGACCGAATAGATTTAATTTGCCCCTCCCAAACAGTGGCCAGTCCGGCAGAATCATAACCCCGATATTCTAGTTTTTCTAGTCCAGATAGTAAAATTTCTGTAGCTGACTGCGTACCAATATAACCAACAATTCCACACATTTTATTTTTTATTCTGACTAACTTTGACTATATATAATACTTACTCAAAGTTAGTTATCCCGTAGGATAGTTAGCTTTTTCTTTGCCATAGCAATTGCAGGTTTTGTTAGGACAATTCTCAAGTTCATCGCCAATTAACTAGCTATCAGCTTTTAGCAGCTCTGGGTAAAAATCCTCAGCTTCCTATCGGCCGGATCGCCCTCGGAGGAGTTGAAATCTCCTTTCCGTTCTGGAATGCTCCACAAACTAGGGAGTCTCAAAAAAAATCTGCTGATTGCTGACCGCTGACTGCTTCTTTAAATTACGACCTTTTTCAACATTGTTTCCCTCAGTTAAATTAAACTGTTATCAACAAATTTTGATAGGTTTGCATGAGATTGTTCAACACATAGGGATCTCAATTAGCATGGTCGAAGGTAATGCTTAACGGAACAGTCTGTCGTTGCTACAAATTGTGGCGTTGTCCAAAGTAAAACATAGACCGACTAGTTTTCATAACTCCACTGTGCATTTGAAATAATGTAAAGTTTAGGTAGGGTAAATTACCAATAAAATGAGAAATCCCCCATGTCAATGGAGGAAGAGAGCCAACATCTATATTGGAGTTTTCAATAGAGTCTCGATATACTCTACAAAACTTTGTCCAATCCATCAAGATAATATCGTTAATAACCACATCTTTAAACCTATCATCTCCACCAACAGCAACTGGAAAATAAACTGGAAGATTTTTAAAGAGATACCACTCCTCGTCAATTTTACGCGTACAGAAAGTCCACTCTAAAGATAAAGCTTTGACTAAGTTCCACATCAAGTAAGCTTGAAAAGAGGCTCCTTGGGCATTTTGAAAAGACCTCTCATAAACCTCACGAGGTTTTACCAAGTCTAACTGTATAGTTACTGAAAGGTTTGGGTTCAAGACAAATTCTTCATTATGGAAATAACGGAAAGCCCACTGTTGATATTTGCTCAATTCATCAAGGTTGAGTTTAGTACCCTGATATCTTTCTAAAGCTTCTTGTAAATCCATCTTCACTACTTTTTTTTACCTGAATATTTCAAGTATTATCTTAATATTAAGCAATTATTTCTATGAAGTAGAACTCTATTTTCAATCTGCATATCTAAAGTCCACAGACCCATCACTTCTGATAATCCCAGGTATTTGAGTAGATAGGAAAAGTGTAGGTTCATCTCCTACCTCAAAACCATGGCTGATACTTTTTGGGAAATCAAGCACATCACCTGGTTTGTAAGGTATAGGTTTTCCGTTAATTACTACAACACCAGTTCCAGTAATTATTTTGATAATTGCATCTGATTCATCATGGATATGAGCTCTATGACGAGAATTAGGTAGGTACATTACGAGTTCTTCAACAATTGGCCCTTGTCCTGCTTGGGAAAATACCCCCAACCTTGCAACTGCAAAAGGTGGAGAGTCTTCAATCACCTTAATTGGCATAAATTGACCCACAAGTTCTCTCATTGCCGAAGCAATCTTGTTGTACTTGGTAGTATCATCTACAAAATTAATTACTTCATTTGAATTGGGTGTCATTTCAGTTATCAGTACTTCGTGCAATAGGGAGGCTTGAAATACTAAAGTTTATTCTTTTCATCCCCTTAAAAGGTTATGTTTTATCAACATATTTCTTAAGATAAAACTTGACAAAAGAGATAAGTTATGAAATTGCCATTGAATCAATATTTCGCAAGAGTAAACCTATTTAAGAATAGGCTTTTCCATAATTTTACCGAAAAATTGTGGGTATGTGCCTCCCTTTTTAAGGGGATAAAAAAGCGGTCGAGAGATGGCGAGGTCTCCTCGCCATATCTAATCGACCAAGAGAAGAGAATATTCGCCAAGGTCAAGCCTCCTTATTCCAGAGGTACTGATAACTGATAACTGATAACTGAAATTACCCTCCCAAACTCCTTTCATTAATTGATAATTGATAATAGATAATTGATAATTACAAGAAAGTTTTAACCGCTACGGAATTGAATATAAGGAAATATTCTAGCACTTTTTTCCCCTTAAAAAGGTCGGCTTCAAGGCGCGAATTATTTAATTATTAATTATTCGGTAATAATTATAGAAATTAACAAAAAATAGAGGGAAAATTATTAATTCCCTCTACAAAATTTTAAGTTATTATATCTAAAGTTTTCCCACCCTCTATTAAATCTAAAATCAAAAACCAATAGAGGGAAAAGAGTATTAGTAAGCCAGACCCATACTGCGAGTAGTTTCAGCGCCAAGGTAAACGCGGACACTCAAAAAGTCAGTGGGGCAAGCAGTCTCACAACGCTTACAACCAATACAATCTTCAGTACGAGGAGATGAAGCAATTTGGCCTGCCTTACAACCATCCCAAGGTACCATTTCTAGAACGTCTAATGGACAAGCACGAACACACTGGGTGCAACCGATGCAAGTATCATAAATTTTTACTGAATGAGACATGAATTAAATTCTCCCAACAAATTGATTTTGCCGTACCTGCATAAAGGCAGATGAGACAGCAAGTTTTAGAAGTGAATGCTTCGACTTAGTTTACCGCACCACTTCTCATCCTTGATAAACATTGTTGAAAAACTTAAAATTTCTCAACGTTCGGGTAAATTAGTGATGAATGACCAAACTTTTTCAGAGTAGAGAAGCACACCTCCGAATTTATTTGTAGGAAAAAGTAAATATTAACAACTAGGGGATTTGCTTGAAAAGTTTCAGGCCAGGAGCAAGTTCCTCAGACCAAAGCAAAAAAAATTTCTGATTATAGGGGTGAACTGCCTTCGCCCCTACTTCTGACTCCTTAAATTCCCATAAAATTCATTCTGTCTCCTGTCTCCTGTCTCCTGACTCCTTCTTCAAAATAATTCAAAGTCCTAACTTTTCTAATACTGGACGAGTTGAGACTACATGACGATCCAAACCCAATTCTGTTGGAGAAACGCCTAAAGCTAAAGCTATCAGTTGAGGTAAATGCAACACTGGTAAACCTAACTTACGTCCAATAACTTTTTCTACCTCTGGTTGACGAGAATCTAAATTTAAGTGACACAAAGGGCAAGGTGTTACCATACAGTCAGCACCTTTGTCAATAGCTTCGCTCACATGATTTCCAGCCATTTGAAAAGCCTGATTAGTGGCATAACTAGAAAGAGGCCAACCACAACATTGAGTCCGGCCTCGGTAATAAATTGGAGTCGCCCCAATAGCCCGAAATACATTTTCCATAGATTCTGGTTGATAGGGGTCATCTAACGGCAAATTAGTTTGACCTCTAAGTAGATAGCAACCATAGAACGCAGCACATTTAAGGCCAGATAGTTTACGGGTAACGCGATTTTGAATTTCTTCTAGACCATAATCTGCAACCAGGGCATGAAGTAAATGTTTGACCTCTGTGCTGCCTTGATAGGGAGAACAAGTCTGTTTTTGTAAGAGGCCATTAATTTGATCTACATAGTCAGGATTGACTTGTTGAGATTCCTTGAGACGTTCATCGACATGACCAATTACCCCTTGACAAGTACTACAGTGGGTTAGTAAGGCTAAATTTAACTCTTCGGCCAAAGCTATGTTACGGGCATTAACAGTATCTTCTAGTAGTTGAGAATCCTCCTTAAAAGTACCAGAGCCACAACAGGCAGCTTTTTTCAATTCTATTAGCTCTATTCCCAGAGCTTGAGTAAGAACTTGAGTCGATTGGTAAAGCTCCCGGCAAGCTCCTTGAGCAACACAGCCAGGGAAGTAAGCATATTTCAGTGTTTGAACAGGCATAACATTAACTAATTATATAAAGAAGATAAGTATCATAGACATAACTTATTAGTATATATAATTTCTTTGTTACTTATTTATAATTAAAAGCTTATTCTGATACAAAATTTAACCACAAAATAAAAAAAGGCATTTAGAAAACTCATTTGCCTGTGTGCCGTAATAGAGGGGTCTCAGTTTTCAGATAAGATTGTATACGCGACATCCAAACTAAAAAGGAGAAAATTTTATGAGCCAAGAAGACATTTTTGACAAAGTACAGACAATTGTGTCCAGCCAGCTAGAAAAACCAAAAGAAGAAATCAAACCAGAATCTAATTTTGCCAATGATTTAGGAGCTGATTCTCTAGATACCGTAGAGTTAGTTATGGCATTGGAAGAAGAATTTGAAATCGAGATTCCAGATGAAGTAGCAGAAAAAATTTCTACCGTTCAAGCTGCTGTGGACCATATTGAACAGGAACTAACAGCCAAAGCATAACATCCCGATCAAAAACCCAAAGTTTCTGCCTTCTGGGTATGGAACTTCTGAAAACGAAAATTATGACAAATTCTGAGTTGAAACGGGTAGTTGTCACAGGAATGGGTGCTTTAACACCTATTGGCAACACCCTATCTGACTATTGGAACGGGTTATTAAGCGGTAAAAACGGTATAGGCCCAATAACCAGATTCGATGCTTCAAAACACAAATGTCGTATTGCTGGAGAGGTAAAAGGATTTGACCCTCACGACTATGTTGGTCCTAAAGATGCGAAACGAATGGACCGGTTTTCCCAGTTTGCAGTTGCAGCGAGCAAACAGGCTGTAACTGATGCCAAATTTGAAATCAATGACCTAAACGCAGAACAGGTGGGGGTAATAATTGGCACTGGGGTAGGTGGCCTAAAAGTATTAGAAGATCAACAAGAGATATATCTGACTCGTGGTCCTTCTAAGTGTAGCCCCTTTATGATTCCAATGATGATTGCTAATATGGCCGCAGGTCTAACGGCAATTCACACTGGAGCCAAAGGACCTAACTCTTGTTGTGTGACTGCTTGTGCTTCAGGGTCCAATGCTGTAGGAGATGCTTTCCGTCTGATCCAAAGGGGATTTGCTCAAGCAATGATTTGTGGTGGGGCGGAATCTGCAATTACCCCTTTAGGATTGGCAGGATTTGCTTCTGCTAAAGCCTTATCCAGGCGTAATGATGACCCAGCTCATGCAAGTCGTCCTTTTGACCGCGATCGCGATGGCTTTGTGATGGGTGAAGGTGCTGGAATTATCCTCCTAGAAGAATTGGAATGTGCCCTTAGTCGTGGGGCAAGGATATATGCAGAGGTAGTTGGTTATGGTATGACTTGTGATGCCTATCATATGACCGCTCCTGCTGCAGATGGAGAGGGGGCAAGTAGAGCTATGCAGTTGGCCATGAAAGATGCTGGTTTAACTCCAGAACAAATCAGTTACATAAATGCCCACGGTACCAGTACAGGAGCAAATGACCCAACAGAGACAAAAGCTATTAAAAAGGCATTAGGTGAAAGTGCTTATAAGGTAGCAATTAGTTCAACTAAGTCAATGACTGGTCATTTGTTAGCAGGGTCTGGGGGTATTGAAGCTATAGCAACAGTAATGGCGATCGCCCATGACAAAATTCCACCGACAATCAATTTAGATAATCCCGATCCAGAATGTGACCTAGATTATGTCCCTAATATAAGTCGTGCTCACAAAGTGGAAGCAGCTTTATCCAACTCATTTGGATTTGGAGGGCATAATGTAACTCTAGCATTTAAGAAATATGTCTAGAGGTTAGGACTAGAAATTATTTAGGGGGCTTGCACCCCCTTTTTTACTAGCTATTAGCTATTAGCTGTCAGCTATCAGCCTAAAAAGGTAGTGCATAGATAATGGTATCTGTTTGCGGAGATTCCGGAACGGAAACGCTTTTTAACAAGCTATCAGCGCTTCCCTGCGGGATGCTACGCAAACAGCTAAAATCTGCGTTTTCGGCATCCCCCACGCTTATTTGAAAAATAGAGTTGTTGGGAAATAAGAATTGAACAATGCTCAAAAGCTTACTATATAAGCTTTTCAGGAGTTTAGACATAAAAACGCTATAAACTTTGACTAATAAGAGTTTTAGCCATTTTTTTTGCTTAATTCCCAACAACTCTATTATATAAGGATTGTAGCTATTGGCGACTAATATCATGTCTGTTGGTATCGTTTGTGTAAAAGTTAGCGTGGATATCTACAAGAAATTTAAGTTTTTTTCTTGCCTGTTGCCAGATGAGCTGTTGCCTGTTGCCTATTTACTATACAAGACCGATGCTACCGGACATGAGATAAAAGATGTTGGAATTGTTGCTCTGTCTAGGTTGGAGCGATTTTTTCCTCTATTTGTGGATATCTACAAGAAATTTAAGTTTTTTTCTTGCCTGTTGCCAGATGAGCTGTTGCCTGTTGCCTATTTACTATACAAGACCGATGCTACCGGACATGAGATAAAAGATGTTGGAATTGTTGCTCTGTCTAGGTTGGAGCGATTTTTTTCTCTATTTAGGGACAACTCTAGTAGATGAATAGCCTGATGGAAAGCGATCGCATTTTCCCCACTTTGCTATCTGCTAAATATTGATGCTTTGAGGAATTTGGGAAGGGAGGAAGAACTCGTAAGGCATTAAACGGTCAGCATGGCGATTTTGGTCCTTAATTGTGGTCTCAGCAGCTTGTAAATTATCCTGGAATTTCTTCAAAGCCGCTTGCAATTGATTATTATTTGGAAATGCTGATGGGGAATATTTACCTAGTTGGGTGTAATAGACAGAGCCAAGTAAATAAAGCGTATTAATCTGGCTTTGAGCTTGACTGAGTGAAGGCAAACCTTTGATGAAACTCTCAGGATCTTGGGGATTTATTGGGGCTGGAAGATAGCGAGCCAAAGGAAATGCTGGCGTGTACATCATTTCTTGTTGAGAAAAGTTCACCGCTGCATGTTGAGCACTCGCTGTAAAAATCACTGTCGAGATTGTTTTGACTAAACAATTTATGGTGTTAAATTTGCCTTGTCCATCATCACCAAAGTTTTGCAACCGTCCCCCTTGCAAAGAAACTAATGTTGAGCCCCAAGTTTGTAAATCGGTATCACTCTCAACTGCTGAGTCGTTTCTGTAGCAGATGTTGAAATAATCCCGTACCCAAATTTCAATGGCATTCCAAATTAGTAACCCGTCATCTCGGTAGGGATAGGTTGGTAACTTGTCAGGATCGGCTACACCCCGATTTTATAAAGTTTGGGGAAATGAAATTTCATTAAAGTTAAACAAATAACTTTGTGCAGCTTTAGCTGCCATAGCTTGATCGCCACCGACGCTGCTGGCTAATATAGAGTCTACTGTACCACCAGGCGCAACTAATATTGCATGAGCGCCATAATTGATCAGCACAGTCCCCTCGAAATGAGGTACCAAAAGTTTTCTTAAACAATGATCTTCGGGTAAGTGATTAGTAGGGACAATAAAAGGCTCCACCACTAAATGAGTGCGTCCTAAATGGCTGATGAGTTCATGATAGTTAGAATCAGTCATTTGGACTATGTTTTTAGCAGTCATCCAAGATTCCCCATCTAGGGGCGTAAACAAAATCCATTCAGTGCTAATAGCTGTTCGTTGATAACTAATGGCAACAGGAAATAAAGACCTAGACCAACTATCAGCAGGTGGAACGGCAAATAGTGCTACTGGAGTAGCAATATACTTTTGCTGTTCTAATTCTCGGCTAACTTGATCAGCCATTGCAGTGTTGGAAATGTGCCTTTAGGTAGCTTTATTACAGGAAAACCTACAATTTTCTCTATAATTTTGTATCTTGGTACATTTGTCATCGCCAGAGGATTGAGATAGCTGTAATTATATTTATATTCAGCTGGGCTGTCACGCTCTAGGATGTACAACGCTACTAAAAAAGCCGCCAATTTGACTAGACTCGTGGCGGTGTTTTGTTCGCTATTTTTAGATAAAGAATTTGCTAGTTGGATTTCAGACATCTTTTGCTCTTTCCGTTAGAAAATACTAAGCTTATTTTAGTATAATTTGTATCTTGATTTTAAGGAGAAGGGAACTTAAACAACATCTTCTAATGGGTGGAACTTAGACAAAACAGAGTCATAAAATATTCTCAAATATAGACATGCAGGGTTTTTTACCTCAAAAAGGCATGAATTATTAACAGCAAGCGGGTTTTCCGGCGGAATGCGGAGCTAACAGGCATTTTTTATACCATAAAATGTCTAAGTAACACTAAAAACTTTTTAACACCCGATCAAATTTAACCAGAGTTGCAGCATTGAGTCATTGGTGACTCCCCATAAGTTGGACTATTTGAAGAAACTGCTGATTTTGAAGTTGCGTAGTATCAACTTAGAATCCCCTAGGCTTCAGCTAGGGGAGTAGTCAATCGAATAACTTTATTCCCTAACTTCACCAAAAGACTTTTTCAGCAAAAGCTACTTATTACTTTTAGTCACAACAATGCAAGTTTCCTGAACTTTAGCAAGCATATCGTGAAAAGCAGGAGTTTTTTGGCCATTTTTATCCACAATCTTCCTGAGAATATAGCTCCCTGCAGGAATCAAACCAAAAAAGATATTATTTCTGCGATACCAGGTCATACCATCGACACTATCTTCCGTTTGGATCATCTCAAAGCCAAGAATCCAGCGAGGAAATTGTATTCCATAAAATTGGGGAATCACATCTGCCCGTCTCAAAGTATTATCCTGAAAAAGTATCTTGATGAGCAATTTTTGGGACTTATTCTGCTGAAGAAGTCTTCGTCCAGCAACTGAAGGATGAAATGTCCATTGAAAGGGATCGTGAGTCCTCACTGACAAGGTTAGAGTCTCAGGATTCCATGAAGCAGAAGCATTCAGAGTCAGACAATCCTCTGGTAGATCGTTTCCATCCATAAAGTAGATACCCTGTAAGACTTCGGGTAAATCTGTACCTTTTCCTGTTGACATCCAAGTTTGGATATCATCAAAGCGACGTTCTTCTATAGTAGTGTTATCTTGATTCATCTAGGTATCTCCAAACATTAGATATTAATACTTTTAGGAATGCGGCTGGGAGATAAAACCTTATAGACTGTTTCATACCCTTAACCTCATAATAATAACTAAAGTCCACACCATAAGTTTAACTTCATAAGGGCCTTAAAATTTTTGACTTGATAACTTCCCTTGCCTAGAGATCCCTACAGTGAGATGATCTGTAATGTATATGGTCTGAGAACAATTCCAGAGCAGTATAACTGTAGTATGACAGTGGACAAATATCTGGTTTATTCGCTCCGGCATTCACACATTTCAATATATAGAAACAATAACTATGGTTGCTACAACTCAATCACTGGAAGAACTTTGTATTAACTCAATCCGCTTCTTAGCAATTGATGCAGTTCAAAAAGCTAATTCTGGCCATCCAGGACTACCCATGGGTGCTGCACCAATGGCCTTTGTCCTCTGGGATAAGTTCATGCGCTTTAACCCCAAAAATCCTAAATGGTTAAATCGCGATCGCTTCGTTCTCTCTGCTGGCCACGGCTGTATGTTACTTTACGCTCTCATGCACCTCACAGGTTTTGACAGCGTACCTATGGAAGAAATTAAACAATTCCGTCAGTGGGATTCTAAAACTCCTGGCCACCCAGAAAATCACATCACTGAAGGTATCGAGGTTACTACCGGGCCACTAGGACAAGGTATTGCTAACGCTGTAGGATTAGCTGCAGCAGAGGCCCATTTAGCTGCTACATTCAATAAGCCAGACTGTAACCTAATTGACCACTATACCTACGTCATCATGGGTGATGGTTGTAACATGGAAGGTATTTCTGGTGAAGCTGCTTCCTTAGCGGGACACTGGGGTTTAGGTAAGTTAATTGCTTTCTATGATGATAACCATATTTCCATTGACGGTCATACAGACATTTCCTTTACTGAAGATGTAAGTAAGCGTTTTGAAGCTTATGGTTGGCACGTTCAGCACGTTACTGATGGTAATACTGGTTTAGATGCGATCGCCGAAGCAATTGAAAAAGCGAAAGCGGTTACTGATAAACCTTCCATGATCAAAGTTACTACTCTTATTGGTTATGGTTCTCCTAATAAAGCTGATACTCACGATGTTCACGGTGCAGCACTCGGACCTGATGAAGTAGCAGCTACTAGGAAAAATCTTGGTTGGGAATATCCAGAATTTGAAGTGCCTGCGGATGCTCTGAGTCATTTCCGCCAAGCAGTTGACCGAGGAGCAAAATATCAGGAAGAATGGGATCAACTTTTCTCCGACTATAAATCCAAATATCCTGAAGATGCAGCTACTTTGGAACGGATGGTAAGTGGTAAGTTACCTGAAGGTTGGGCAGATGCACTTCCTAAATATACTCCTGAAAGCAAGAAGGATGCAACTCGTAACCAGTCTGGTGCAACACTAAATGCTATAGCTGGAGTTTTACCAGAGTTAATTGGTGGTTCTGCTGACTTAGCTCCTTCTAACAAGACTCTACTCAAAGGTTTAGGAGACTTCCAAAAAGGTCAATATCAAAACCGAAATATGCGTTTTGGTGTTCGGGAACATGGTATGGGAGCAATTTGTAATGGTATTGCTCTCCATGGTTCTGGGTTAATTCCTTATGGTGCAACCTTCTTGGTGTTCACTGACTATATGCGGAACTCCATCCGTTTGTCTGCTTTAGCTGAAGCTGGTGTTATTTGGGTAATGACTCACGACTCTATCGCTTTAGGTGAAGACGGACCGACTCACCAACCAGTTGAGCATATTGCATCTTTACGTTTGATTCCACAATTACTTGTGATGCGTCCTGCAGATGGTAATGAAACTTCTGGTGCATACAAGGTTGCAGTGGAAAAGGCTAAATCTTCTCATCCTCAACCTACTCTGTTAGCATTATCTCGCCAAGGTTTACCTAATTTAGCTGGTAGTTCCATTGATGGGGTTGCTAAAGGTGCTTATATTATTAGTGATGGCGAAGGTACTCCAGATATTATCTTAATTGGTACTGGTGGAGAAACTTACCAATGTGTTGACGCTGCAGAAAAACTCCGTGAGGAAGGTAAGAAAGTACGGGTGGTTTCTATGCCATGTTGGGAATTATTTGAAGAGCAAGATGCAGCTTATAAAGAGTCTGTGTTCCCTGCTGCTGTGAAGAAGCGTTTGGCAGTGGAAGCTGGTGTTAGTTTTGGTTGGCATCGTTATGTGACTGATGAAGGTGCAACTTTGAGTGTTGATACTTTTGGTGCTTCTGCTCCTGGTGGTGTTGTGCTGGAGAAGTTTGGTTTCACTGTTGATAACATTGTTGCTAAAGCTAAGGAAGTATTGGGTTAGTTTTCATAGCGATCGGCATTTAGCATTCAGCAGTCAGCAGTCATCTAGAGTTAAAACTTTACAGATAATAAGCTTTAAAGTTTTATAGTTGTCTTAATTGTAGTGTGTAGTGCTATATCTGCCTATTAGCTATCTCAAAATTTCAACTATCATTAAAGAGGTTCTCTAGAAATAGGGAACCTTTTAAATTTTCATAGCAATTCCCTTCAGTATTTTTCAGGATTTATATCATGTCCGCTGGGGCGCGTTTGTGTAAACCCAAAGGTGAATATCTACAGGAAATTTAAGTTTTTTTCTTGCTCTTAAGTATTCCTGACTGTTCCCTGTTCCCAGCTCCGGTGTTCCCTACCCTTGCTATACAATACCGATGCTACCGGACATGATATTATTCTTGTTTTTATTAATAAAAAATAAGTTGGTTTTCCGTGATTTTACTATTGCTGAGGAAATATTTAGACAGTTTTTCTTATACTAAGAAAAAATCTTTACTTAATAACAAGAAAAAATAGTTATGGATGAAGCTGTAAGAAAGATAGCAGGTGTAGGATTACCCGGTGTTATACTTTTAATTGCAATGGCAACGACGGGGTTCACTGGTGCTGCAGCAATTACAGCAGCATTAGCAATGTTAGGACCCGGAGGAATGATTGGTGGTATCGTATTCTTGGGAGTAATAGGACTCGCATCAGATGCACTGACAAAGTATGGGTTAGAAGCTTTGTTGAAAGGAGTTTATCTACAGAGAAAATCAGATGGTGAACCTTTATCAAATCTATGTAGATAAATTGATAGATTACCAATTTCATTAGAACTTAAACTAATACTAAAAAATGCTATTGGGTACTAATAGTTAAAACTAAAGCATAAGTCGATTTGGTTTTTATTGACTTGATTATCAATTATAATTAAAGAGGTGTTGAAAAAGAAGTCTATCGTTTCCGGATACTTAAAGTAACTGAAAAGATTCCTAAAGCTAATAATCAACCAATTCGACTTCAAAGATGGGCGGATAAATTATGGCGAGAAGAACTATTTTGTCCTGTTTATCCTACTAAACGTTTTGGTTATCCAGCTTTTCTAATTCCTGATGGAAATAGTCCAGAAGTAGGAAAGATATTAGAAATAACAGATGTACCTGATAAGACTTATTTTATCGAAGTGGCTAAAGAAACTTTGGATGTAAAAATTGAAGATGCTATTGGTAAAGAAAGAGAACTTGTTTGTAGGATATTAGAAAGACCTTTTACAGATAAATTTAAGAGTCTTGATGATAAGTTTTGGCGTTCAAATTGGACATTGTTTTTTAATCAAATTCCGGGAAATGAAGGTGTAAATAAAGATATTGTTAATGCTTACCGTGGTTTCAAATTTGGTGTTGTTTATTTAGAAGGTGATGGGTTTTACTTTGCTGCGGATATAAGAACTAAATATGTTGGTAAAAAATCTTTCGCAGATTATACAGATAATGAAAAAAATGAGATTCTCCAACAACATACAGATTTAACACTTAATGATGAAAAAAGAGCTTTTTTCCTTCGTGATAATGGAACAAAAAAAATTCCTTGTCGTTATGTAGGTACTACAGGAAAAACGATAAATCAATATACTGTTAAAGACTTGGGTAAGACTGTTTATGAATATTATTGTCAAAAGTATTCACAACTTAAAATATCTCCTCACGAGGAGGCAGTTTTTGTAAAAGATCGTTTGGATAAAGATAGATTTATAGCTGTTCCTATTTCACGTCTTTTTCCAATTTTTACAACGGAGTATGAAGGATTACGAAAATGGCCTATTTGTCCTCAAGTTAGTCCTGATAAACGAGTTCGTATAATTTCAAGTTTTATCGATGAATTATCTGGTGTGGAGTATGAAAATCAACCAGTTGAAATTAAACAAAAATATTTAAAAAGAGAGAGAACGGTCTTTATCCCTCCAAATTTAGAGTACGGTGGTGGTGAACTTCATAAACCTTTCTTGAGTTCAAATATTCCTCAAAAAACAAGTAAAGATTTTGACGATCAAGTAACAAAATGGGCTTCAAGTAAATTATCAGCTCTATACAGAAATAAGTCTTACTCTAAATTTCCTTTTCCTGACACTATCTTGTTATATCCTGACACATTAAAACGAGGCGATCGCGAATTTTTTTGAAGGACTTAAAAAAGGAAATTAAACAACAAACAGAATTAGATTGTTCCATTGTCTTGCAAAGG
>NZ_RCBY01000180.1 GCF_003838195.1 Okeania hirsuta | reverse complement strand
TCTGCTTTTGCTTGTTGTTGTAGAGCATCCCCGATTTTTTGATGTATTCCTGGGAGGTTGGGGTTGAGTTTGAGGGCGTTTTGGTAAGCAGTTACACATTCTGGCCACTGTTCCAATTTTAATAGTGCTTGTCCCAAATAATGGTATGCTTCCCAGTTATCTTTTTCAACTTCGGTAATTTTGCGATAATACTCAACCTCTTTTTTCCACTGAAATTGCTGAGAATAGGTTTTTGTTTTGTACATAGACAACTTGAAATGTTAAACCAGGAAATAGAGCTTAATAATCAATAGACATCTCCAGAAAAGAGGGATTAGGGAGCAGGGGAAAATAATTGATGATTTCTGTATGATAATTGATTTCCTGTTTTTATTATTGGAGATGTCTAATAGACTACCTATATTCAGGATTACTTCATTTGGTAAAATTATCTCGCTCGACTAATTAATGTCAATTTTATAGTAGTTAGCAATCAATCAATAATAATAACAAAAGGAACTAAAAAGTTGAAATTTCTTCAGGTTTTAATATTACTTGAGCAATGCGGTGTGCTTCTATGGGGTCGTTGGCAAATTTTTTTATTGGTAATAAATAACCAAAACGCACATACTCCCAATAAATATTTAAGATATGTTTAGCACCCGTGTCATCAAGAATTAAAATACTATTATTAGCAGCCAAACGTATACTGTTACTGATATCTGTTCTACAAATATTTCCACCATGACCACCATCTACATGAAGAACATCAAATTTAATATATCTATTCTTGACGGCGATCATCGGCAAAACATCTCGTGAGTCTCCTTTATAAAAATAGAAGCGGTTGGGATACTTCTTTTGTAAAAATTTTGCTGCTAACTCCGTGTAACTATGACGACAAATATCAACACAATGCAGCTCAATAAATGGATTGTGATATAGGGTAATTAATGCGCTATGACCTCCGTTAAAACCTATTTCAAGCATTCTTCTCCTGTTTGCTGTAGCTGCAACTAAGTTTTTTCTCTTCAGCACTAAATGAGGTGCATTACATGGAGGAGTATTTTGAAACATATCACTCGTCCAGCCATTCAAATAACAAATATTACCTTCAAGAGGAGTATTTGTTTCTGCAATTACAGAGTTTAACTCAAACAAAGATTTTAAAAAATCTGGATTTTGTGTGGGATCTGAAGAGGTTTCAAGTTTCTGTTCAATTTCTTGCATCTTACTATGTTTATGCTTATTATTTAGCTTTGTGTCCTGTTCATGATTTGAGTTTTGATCAGAAAAATTTAAGCTCTCAGGTTCTTCTCTCTGCTCGTATTTGTTTTCCCAAACTTTCGTATTTTGCCAAAAAAACTGATTAGCTAGCGGAAGCTGATGCTCTGGAATAGTTTTTTCTTTAATTGCTTCAACTTGAGTAGGTTTAGGACCATGAAAGTGTATAATTTTAGCATTAGTATTTAGCTTCCAATAAGAACGCCAATTCATCATACTATCTAATCTATCCCATTTTTTAGAGAAAAACTGATTGTATGCTCCTTGATCAAAAGAAGGAAAAATACCATTATTATCTTTGATAAATTGATTAAAATCTTCGTAGACTTCTTGCTGTTTTTTGACATTCATATAAAGCACTCCCGAATTCAAGAAATCCAATTTAGTAGGATTTTCTGGCGCTGCTGCCAAGTATTCGCACTTTATACTGCTCAAATATTCAACTACATCACCTACAAACATGACATCGCAATCTGTATATAATACATAATCGTCAGCAATACTATTAATCTCCATTATTTTCGGTATTTCTACTCTCAAATAAGCTCCACAAGCCATCTTAAAGCTTCTTTCAGCCATATTCTTTTTAAATACTTCATAATGAGGTGTTCTATGAAAAATTAATTTCACACCATTTTTTTCTAACCATCTTGTTAGTTCGTTGTTTTCTTGACCATCCATCATATATACAAAAAGCTTCCAGTGAAGTGTTCTGTCTAGCAGTCAGAACAGCAACTTTCACCATTTTGCTAATGTCTGCAAATTTAGGACCTGCTTCATTCAGTGCAAAAAACCACTTCATAGTTAAAAATCTTCCTTAATTTATGTTAAAAAACAAATCTTGAAACTCTGCTGTTTTGTCAAGTATTTTAGTACAGGTTTCTTGGGAAAACTTATCTTTATATTCATTAATATAAGAACTAGAAACAGTGTCATTGTAGACATTATCAAATTTCTTACTTTCTTCTTGAAAATGCAAATAAGAGTTGTCAAATTCTAGTCCTATAAATTCAAAAATTTTTCTAGCATTATCTACTGGATTAATACAAAGTGACTCATATTGAATCAGGAGAATTTGGTCACCTAAACCATTTTCTACTGCCTCCTTCCAACCATTTGCATAAGATAAATATCTTTCGCAATGCGAATCAAGATGCTCCTTGACCCACTTTTGTACCCCTAGCCCCGATCTTTTAGCCCAAGACCATAAAACAGCTCTAGGGTCTCGGACAATTACTATACATGGTACGTCTGGAACTTTTGCCAAGACCTGAGATAATTTTTGCATATACTTGGGCGTTTTATCGAATATCAAAGCACCTTCTTGCTTAGTAATCAGTCTAGTTTTTTCCTTCAATCTTTTATAAGCATCTAACCAAGTATTTGCCTGGCAAACATACTCTAATTCATCATCTTTAATTCTCCAACTTAGTTTAGTCATGGAGTTGTAGGGTTCAAGTGATAAAAACTCTGGCATCTTTTCTGCCAACAAAAGACCACATTCAAAACCGCTATATAGATTAGGGTATTGCCTAAGTATTTCTGAAATTAGAGTAGTTCCACCTCTTTCATAACCACATATAATGGCAGCTATCGAACTTTTATCTGTAACATTATCCATTCTTCGTTTCTCCTGATATCGAATAGCCAAGTAAAATTAGTTATCTATCGGCTTAAAAAAAATACAATACTTAAATTTTGACTACCTACTTTATCATATACTGGTGAAATTTTATTTTTCCGAGCAAAAAAATACTTCCATCTTGAAGAACAGTTTTTATAAAAATTTCTCCTTCATCTGGTATTTCAACGTATCTTAATTCGGTTTCAAAACCACTGTTTTCAGCTCCAGGTACTTGATAAACATTGGCAACGTCAGGTCTGTTCTGATTCACAGGAATTTCACTGAGAATATTACTATTGCAGACTATCTTAATTGTTTGAGCTGGAGAGTTTTTACCAATTACCCAACCCCTAATTAAAATTGCACCTAAGTCAAAATGTTTTCCGGGTGTTGGTGAATCTATACTATATCCTAGAAGTGCTTCAGGATGATGTTTTGGCAAAGAAATGGGTGATATCTCAATGTAAGTCTTTAGTTTAATAAAGTAATCTTCTCGCTTTTGACTTAGATTAGGACTGTAACAAGGATCGTGTGCAATAACTTTTCCCCACCTCTGCTGCATAATTTTTGCCTCTCGCTGATATCGAGCTTTTTTTTCTGGAGTGTCTTCATATCCACGACTCTTGGACTCGTAATGGTATAAAACAACATGAGGTAAGTTAATATTACGATAGCCTTTTTGTTGAATTTTCAGACACAAATCAACGTCGTTATAAGCCACTACTAGCTCTTCATCAAGTCCACCAACTTCCTCATATACTTCTCGCCTGCACATTAGACAAGCTCCTGTTACTGCTGAGTAATTATTGACAGTAATTAGCTGACAAAAATACCCTGGAGTATTGTCAGGAGAACCTTTGTGACTATGGCCTGCCACATCACCAATTCCCACGACTACACCAGAATGTTGGATAGTATCATCTGGGTATAGTAACTTTGCACCAACAGCACCAATTGTTGGTCTTTGTACTTGCTCTACCATTCCTTCTATCCAATCTGGTGTTTTAACTTCTGTATCATTATTTAAAAGTAGTAAATAATCACCATTTGCCTTGGTTACAGCATAGTTATTAATCTTTGCATAGTTAAATGGAATATCAAGTTCATAACACTTAAAGCGCTTTGGTTCTCTATTTTTCCAGTAAGCAATAATCTCTTTAGTTTCTTGTTCATCACTACCATTATCAATTAAAATAACTTCATAGTTAGGATATGTACTTTTCTCAAAGATAGAGTGGAGACACTGATTCAAAATATTGCCTAAATTTCTAGTAGGAATAATTATGCTTACAAGCTTGTATTCTTTGATTTCATACCTGACTGTATAATATCCTAAAAACTCCTCATTCATAATTATTTTGCCATTTTCTCCACGACGCTTAATAGCTTCTGACAAGACTTTTACGGCTGCTTGATAAGCATAGGGTTTAGCATCAGTACCACTAGCAGAAGAAGCTGCATGAATTCGCCAGTGATATAGTATTTTAGGGATGTGAAAAATTTTGTCAGTTTTCTCAGTTAATCTAAGAACTAAATCATAATCTTGACTACCTTCATAACCTAATCTAAATCCATTTATTTCATTTACTAGACTACGACGATAAACTCCTAAGTGACAGCTATACATTCTTGATAAAAATGTGTCTGGAGACCAGTCTGGTTTGAAAAACGGACTAGACCTTTGCCCTTGTTCATTCAAAAAATCTTCATCACTGTAAATCATATCTGCATCAGGGTTTTGATTTAGCAGTATAGCTACTTCATATAGAGCATCTGGTGTTAGCAAATCATCATGATCTAATAAAGCAATAAAATCTCCTGTGGCAATTGATAAAGCAGAATTTGAAGCAGCAGAAATATGACCATTTTTTTCTCTAAAAATTGCTTTTATTCTTTCGTCTTGAGCAGAATATTCCTCCAATATTTTTCTCACATGAGGCATAGAAGAAGCATCATCAGCAAGGCATAATTCCCAGTATGGATATATCTGATCTTGTACTGACTGAATCATCTCCCGTAGCAGTTCTTCTGGGGGATTAAAAATTGGTACAATAATACTAATTATTGGCTTGTATTCTAAGCTTTCTATGACATCAGGCATTCTTACAATGTCCGACGGTTTCGGTGAATTTTCTTTCAGCCACAAAGCATAAAGTGCTGAATCTGTGAAAAATTTTTGAAATGCCTGATTCAGTCTTTCTTTTCTGTTTAATAAAAGCTTTAGTTGTACTTGTGCTTCTTGATAATCAGATTTAAGTAGAAGAGCCATTCGATAAAAAGCTATTGCTTTATCTAATCGACTGTGCCAAGCATAGGTATTTCCTAAACCAACATAAAATTCCGGATTATCTGCCTTAATACTAATAGCACAATCATAGTTTTCTGCCTGGGTTAAGGATTGTTGATTTGTCTGTTTATAATAAATAGATAACTTTTTTTTATTAACTTCATGTAAACTATGGTCTAGTTCTATCGCACGATTATAATAAACCTTTGCCTTAGCTATCAAAGCATTTCCCAACCCTAAATACAACTGTGCATCATCAGGCTTAATTTCTAAAGCTTTTTGATAACTCTCAACATCCATTGGATCGTTCTCAATAGCTTGTCGATAATAACTCAATGCTTCTTCTAATTTTCCTTTAACTTGCTGATGCAATGACTGATTTAATTTTTCTTCCACTTTTGGGGAAAAGTCAGGTTGAATTTGCATAAATTTACGATATACATTAACCGCTTCTTCCCACTTTTCTAACTTAACTAATACATCCCCCAACTTATAATAACCCCAAGCAAAATCAGGATTCAACTCAACAGCCTGACGATAAGCACTAACCGCTTCTTCCCACTTTTCTAACTTAACTAATACATCCCCCAAATTATTATAATACCAAGAAAAATCTGACTTTAATTCTATAGATTTATTATAAGCATTAACTGCTTTTTCTAACTCTTCTATTTCCTGCAATAAATTACCTAATTTATGATGTACTTCCCACAATTCAGGATTAATTTCAATGGCTTTTATATAAGCCTTTATGGCCTCTTCTTTTTCTCCTTTTTCTACTAAATTATCGCCATTAGTGTGATAATCATCTGCCAAATTGGAGTTGACTATAACTGCATTAGTAGCAGTAGTGTTCTCTGACTCTTGCTCCTCTTGTTTCGCTAATATTTTCTCTAACGGATAATCAGATATTGTCAACTTTTTACTAGGTTCTATTTGTTGTTGAGTATTGGTTGTTTTTTCCTGAAGTTTATTTTCTAAATCTGCCAAATACTTTCTTGCTTCTTTCCAGTCAGGAGCTAATTCAATTGCCTTACGATAAGCAGCGATCGCTTTTTTCCATTCACTCTTTTTTGCGAAAACTTTTCCTAAGCTAAAAAAGTTTTTTGCCTGCTTAAAATTGATTCTTTGCTGTTGTGTAGGTAGGGAATTTTTTGTGGGAGTTTTTAGCATCATCTCTATCTCCGGTCTTAAATATATCTTATTGGTGGGTTAAGTTGTATCGTAAGTTCAATTGTTAATTAGGAAGATTATCCTAGTTTCATGCACCCTATATCTTCAAAAAGTTATCTTTTAATAAATTACTCTCAGAATAAATCAGTATCTGGGAATTTTTTAATATTTCTACACCTTACTCTGGTCAATAAATCTCTAATTATCACTTTTGGATGTTAATTAACTAGGCTAATTTTGTCCTATTTTTAATATATTATTAGCTATTACTAATAAAACACTAATTTCACAGTCAAATCCGGAAATAATTGATTAATCAGGGAACAGGAATTAACGAAGTCAGAAGTCAGAAGTCAGAAGTTAGAAGTTAGAAGTTAGAAGTTAACCCACCCCCTAACCCAACCCACCCCCGCCCCTCCCAGGAGGGGAGCCAGGAGGGGAAGTAGGGGATTTGAGCAAGCATCCAAAAATATTTCGCCTTAAAAGGCGGGATTTAAGACCTAATTATTTTGATAAAATCAATTGAGGATATTTAAAAAGGATTGTATTTTTTAAGAAGGGAAAAGGGAGCGGAGAACAAATCAAAAAAAATCCCTATAAATAAATTCAAGGGATTTGAAAAATATTGTATTTTTTTTATTGAGCAATTAAAGATTTTCTCTATTACCAAATCAATGTTAAATCAAGAATAAATCCTGGCAAAATATTTTCTCCTGATACTGTTTGGGGATTTTCTAATATTTCTACATCCTGCTGTGGTCGATAAATCTCTAATTGTCGTTTTTTTCGATTAATTAACCACCCTAATTTTGCTCCATTTTCCATATATTCTCTCATCTTAGCTCTAGTTTTTTCTAAGGTATCGCTAGGAGACATTAGTTCTACTACAAAATCAGGGCATAATGGTGCAAATTGATCTTGTTCTTCTAATGTTAAAGTATCCCAACGTTGATTACTTATCCAAGAAGAATCGGGAGACCTTTCTGCACCATTCGGCAATTTAAAACCACTGTTAGAATCAAAAACTTTGCCTAAATTTTTTTGACGATTCCAAGCTCTTAGTTGAAAATTTAGTTCTGAATTTCGTTCTCCTGTAATGCTACCAGTGGGCGACATAATAATTAGTTCTCCTGTGGCACTTCTCTCAAATCTTAAGTCGTCATTTTCTTGACAAAGTTGCCAAAATTGTTCGTCTGTTAAGTCAATTTTTAATTCTAATATTGGTGGTAAATAAATGTTTTTATTTTCCATAAATTATTAATCCTTAATCTAGTTAATTTCCTGTTAATTCAATTGCTCGTTGATAAGCTGCTACAGACTCATCAAGTTTACCTATTTCTTGTAAGGCATCTCCTAAAAGATGGTAAATTTCTCCTATATCTATATTTATCTCACTTTCAGAATAATTTTCTTCAGTTTCATTCGCTTCTAATTGAATGACTTCCTGATAATAATTGATGGCTTCTAACCATTCTCCTTTTTCTGCTAAAGCTTTGCCTAAACTATAGTGAGCTTCTAATAATTTAGGGTCTAATTCAATTGCTTGATAAAAACAAGCTATCCCTTGCTGTGTTTTATTCTCTGCTATTAAACCCCTACCTAAAGTACAAAACTCTTGGGCAGTCGCCCAACTGGGATGTTGGATGAGTGCATTGTAAGATAATTCTTCAGCTTCATCAACTTTTCCTTGGTCTAGCAAGACTTCCACTAAACCTCGATAACTATCTTTTAAGTCTGGTGCAAGTTTGATGGCTTTTTTGTATGCAGCGATCGCTTCTTTTTGTCGTTGATGTTGAGCGTATAATTCTCCTAGACTGGCATAAATTTCGCCAAAGTCTGGTTTAATTTCAATTGCTTTTTGGTAAGCGGCGATCGCTTCGTCTGGTTTATTTATTTCTACCCAAGATTTGCCCATTATTTGATAAGCTATTGCATGGGGTTTTATAGAAATTGCCTCTTCACAAGTAGAGATAGCATCATAGAATTTACTATTGACAAATTCTGCTTCGGCTTGTTTAATTAAATCTGCTTGATTAATTTGAGGCAACTTCTCCTTCTCTTTTTTATCTTTTGATTTTGGGTTTAATACCCCGCCATCTACAGGGTGTTGAAAATTGATTGGGTTTTGAGTTCCCATCCACTTTTGACTTTTGACTTCTTCAATTTCTAACTTTTGACTTTTGAGTTTTGAGTTTTGACTTTCGACTTCTTCCATTGAATTTGAATATGACTGCAAAATATCTTCAGGATTAATATGTTGAGGTTTCTTGCCGTTCACTTCTACCTGTTTTTTGACTGAAATATTACTAATTTCCCGAGCTTTTTGAGCATAAATAGCAGCCTCATTTACCTTGCCTTGACGCTTCAAAGTTGTAGCTAAATTTTGATAAGCTGCAGCATAATTTGAGTTTAATTTTATCGCCTTCTGATAACAGAATATGGCTTTAGTTAATTGACCTTGACGACAGAGGGTATTACCGAGATTTAGATGTTGGTCGGGAGTGATGTTTTCCGGGGTTAGAGTGTATGCTTCATACCAACAGTCTGCTGCTTCTGCTTGTTTACCAACTTGAGTCCATGCTTTAGCTAAGTTGCGGTATGCTCCGGCAAAGTCTGGTTTGATAGCAATCGCTTTTTGATAACAGGGTATTGCTTTTTCCCATAATTCCTCTTGTGCATACAAACTACCTAGGTTGACGTGAATTGAAGGATCTTGACTATCGAGGGATATAGCTTTGAGATAATTTTGTTTAGCTTTCTGACGTTGACTAGCACTGCCTATTTTTTGTTGAGCATTACCCAATATTTTGTACGCCATGGCCATCTCTGGTTGTACTGCTATAGCTTGCTGACATTGGGCGATCGCCTGTTCGTATAACCCTTCTTGGTTGTATGCTATAGCTCGTTGAATGTAAACATCGGGTAGGACGACCGCTGATTTTGTTACATCAACATATTGAGCGTTTATTTGTGTATCTATTTTATTGCTGCTTTCTATTTGTGGTCTATCTATTTTTGGTAACGCTTCTTCTATTTTTTCTAATTCGTTACTTGCATCTTTTATTAATGCTTTTTTTTGCTGATTTTTATCAGTATTGGTTAAATTTACTTCAACAGGAAATAATAAGTTTTCACCAGCAGTTTCTGTTGTATCTTTGATATTAAAATCTATTTCTGGTTTTAAAGGGAAGGAATTATTTGTACCCTGAAGTCTGGGAATATTTTCAGATGGTTGTAAATATTTTTTCGATGATTGATGATGGAAATTAAAAACAGCAGCTACTCGATCAAATAACTGCTTGAAAAATTGTTCAAAATATTTTAATGGTGATTGAAAAGTACCAGTATTTCCTACTAACTGAATATCAGAACTACTGACCCGCTCCTGATCTATTGCTCCATCAATTTTCTGCGCAATATCTGGTTGAAAACTATAGATATGATGATTTATATCGCTATTATTTACATAAGTTTTATCTTTTGATTTTGGGTTTAATACCCCGCCGTCTACAGGATGTTGAAAATTGGAATTGGTTGGGATTTGAGTCCCCATCGACTTTTTCTTTCTTTCAACTTCGGTCTTCCTTATTCCTTCTTCAACTTGTGGATTAGAGAGTTGGGAATTAGATTGAAGTTTCAAAGCTTCCCCTAAGTTCTGATATGCTACTGCTAATTTGGGATTAATTTGTATAGCATGACAATAACATGATATTGCTTGCTCTACTAAATTCATTTGTAGCAGAGTATTACCTAAGAGCAAATGTTCTTCTGCTGTTGCTGTTTCTGGTTCTAGAGAATAAGCTTTTTCCCAAAATTTAGAGGCCTCTGCGTGCTGACCAACATGAGTTAATGCTGTTGCTAAATAACGGTTGACATCTGCCATATTTGGGCATATTTCAATTGCTCTTTGATAACATTGGATTGCTTCTTGCCATTGTTGTTGTTGTCCGTATAAACTACCTAAATCTCTATAAATTTCTGGATCTTTTGGTGCAATAGATATCGCTTTTGTATACCACTGCCAAGCTTCTGCTGCCTGACCTTGATTTTGCAGCATTTTTCCTAATCTTTTATAAGCTTCTACATTATCTCGCTCTACAGAAATGTTATCTTGTGATTTTGGGTTTAATACCCCGTCGTCTACAGGGTGTTGAAAATTGGTTGGGGTTTGAGTCCCCATCCACTTTTCCCTTCTTCCTTCTTCAATTTTTTCCTGGTTAATTATTGTTGAATTTATTTGATGTGCTGTATTTTTTGCAGATAAATTAGATGTTTTTTTACCTAAGTTACCATTGACATTGGAGAGGTTTATTATTCCTAATTGAATCGCTTTGCGATAACAAGTATTCGATTCTTCAAAATCACCTGCTTGGGATAATGCTTCTGCAATATTTTGATAAGCTACTGCTGAGTTCGGATTTAATTTTATGGCGCTACGATAACAAGATATAGCTTCTATTAATTTCTGATGTTTTAAGAGAGTATTGCCTAAGTTTATATATTCTTGATCTTTGATTTTTGTGGGTTCTAGACAGTAGGCTTTATATTGAAAAATTGCTGCTTCTACTACTTTTCCAATTTTATGATACGCTTTAGCTATGTTGCGGTGGGCTGGGGCTAAATATGGTTTAATATTAATGGCTTTTTGATAATATTCAATTGCTTCTTGCCACTGCTGTTTACGAGCATATAAAGTTCCAATATTAACATAGGCTTCGGCAAAATTTGGTTGAATATTAATACCCCGTGAATACCACTCAAAGGCTGCTTCTATTTGACCTTCTTTTTGCACAATAATACCCATTGTTTTGCAGGCTTCAGCAAAATCTGGTTTATTTTTTAGAGCTTGTTCGCAAGCTGCTTTAGCTTCATTTAATTTCTTTCGTTCTAAATAGAATAGAGCTTTTTTATGGAAGTGAGTAGCCGCTTCTGTTGGATTAACTTTAGATGCCATTTGATTACTTACTACAGTTCGACTTACATTATCTTCTTCACCTTTTTGGGAAAAGGTTAATACATCAACTTGGGAATTAGAGAGTTTCTTCTCTAGAAGAATTTTTTCCTGAGAAGTTTGTTCCTCGTTCAGAAATTTTACTGTGGGATGGGAATTTACTTTTATTATACTTGCTTGCGATAGCATTTTTTCTAGTTTACTAAGGTTAATTATAATATCTTCAGTGAGGGAATTAGGATACATGATTTGGCGGATTGGGTAATAGGTAAATTCTTCTCCTACTAAGTAGTAATACTTTAATCCTAATTGTTGAGCGATCGCCCAGTAATAATGTTTAATATAGTTAGGAGAAACTAATTCTATTACGGTAGTTTCTGGACTACAAAACATAATATTTGTCAATCCACTACCATGAGGAGAAACTATCACTTTGGCATTAGCAAATAATGATGCTTGCTCTACAACAGAAAGAGTTTCTAGTTCGATAGTAACGAAGCCATATTCACTTAATATATCGATTACTTTTTCTTCATTAATAACTCTTCTATATTTAGCTTTATTCCGACTAATATAAATCCTTTCAGGATAAGAAATTACTTGATTATGCTGATTTTCTTTCCGTTTAAACCCATCTTGAAGTATAGTAGAGAGCGATCCGTTTAAAAATACTTGACGGTGAAATTCCAATGCCCATCTTTCTACCCAAGCTAAATGACTGGAAAAAGATGGAACAATTAATTTTTTAGCTTGAATATAGGGATAGCGATCGCTTTCTATAATTTTATCTTCTGGAATTCCTAAAATCCGGAGAGTTTCCTGTTGAAATGGTTGTTTAGTACTATTAACTAAAAACCAATCTATTTCCTCAAAATTTATACCATTGCGTCGTAATATTTCGATCCGGGGCAATATGTCTACCATCCAATGAAAATAAACGTTTCCTGACAACCCAGATAAAACAGCTACTGTACCGTTTATTTCCTCTAAAGGCGGTAATTCTTCCGTAGTAAAAAACCGATGGTTATTGATATCGTATTTGTCACATCCCGGCAACTGACCTGGGTATTCACGGGAAACTTCAGCTAATAATTGATTTTCTTGATTAATAATGGCAATAGCATTACAAATCATCCAATTATTTTTCTGAGGAACTATCCATGCTCTACCATTTACTACTTCTTTGACGAATTTTGGTGTTTCTGGAAAGTCAATATTTATTTTTTGTGTTTTTTCTCTAGAAAGACTATGAATACCATTTCCTAAATGAATTGGTTGAAGTTGTTTAAATATTCGTTTGAGACAAGGTTTGCAGTTTAACCCTTGACATTTAACTCGATCATTTGAAATTTGACTCCCTATCCACTTCTGACTTCTGACTTCTTTTGACTTCTTTTGACTTTTGAATTCTTCAAAGTTATTGCGCTGTACTAAAACTTTTTCTAATGCTTGAGAAATAGCATAATTATCTTTTTTTCTGGGGTTTAATACCCCGCCATCTACAGAGTGTTGAGAATTAGTTGGAATTTGAGTCCCCATCCACTTATTCCTTATTCCTTCTTCCTCACCCCTTTCAAAGGGGGGCAAGGGGGGATGCCTTCTTCCTTCTTCCTTCTTTCTTCTTCCTTCTTCAAAAGATTCAACTGCCAACCCTAAATGGTAAACAATAATAGCAGTATTGAAGCGTTTTTGTTTAGCTAAACTATTGCCTAATTTGAGATGTAAATCAACATTTAATGGCTGAAATTTCAATGCTTTTTGATAATAATTTTCTGCCTGTGAATATTCACCATATTCAAATAATACATTTCCCAAACTTGAGTAAGTTAAGATTAAATTTTCTCTAACTTCTGCTAAATATAATTTATCTATTTCTTCTGGGTTTAATATCTCGCTATCTACAGGGTTTTGACAATTGGTTGGAGTTTGAGTCCCCATCCAGTCCCGACTTATTCCTTCTTCATTTTGACTTTTGATTTCAGAATTTTGATTTCTAACTTCTTCCTTTTGACTTTTGACTTTTGAATTCTGAATATCGAGTGAGGGCGAATGGCATTCGCCCCTACATATGGCGTTTTCAAGGTTAATTTGCGTAAGTTCTGATTTATCTATTTCTTTTGAGTTTAATATCTCATCGTCTACAGGATATTGATAATTTGTTGAGATTTCAGTCCCCATCCACTCCTGACTTATTCCTTCTTCATTTTGACTTTTGATTTCAGAATTTTGACTTCTTCCTTTTAACTTTTTATTTCTTACTTCTTCCTTCTTACTTCTTACTTCTTCCTTCTTCCTTCTTCCTTTTGACTTTTGACTTTTGACTTTATCTAAAAATCTAGCACAAGCTATTTTTGCTTTTTCTAATTCGTCTAACCCTGTTAACAAATCTGCTTTTTCACAATAACTTTCCACAAAAGAATTACCCTCGTTAGCCTTTTGTAAATGAGGTATTGCTGCTGCCAACTTTCCTAATTCCAAAAAAGAAAAAGCACAATTACTATGAGCAGAAAGATTTTCTGGATACTGCTTGATTATCTCCTGAAAATAAACAATAGCTTCTGAGTGCAAACCTTGTTGTTGATAAACTTTTCCGAGGTTATGAATAGCTACTATTAATTGAGGCTTAAGTGCCAGTGCTTGACGATAATTAGTAATAGCTTTTTCTACTTTACCAAGCTCGAAAAATGCTTGACCTTGGTTGTTGTAGAGAGAAGCATCATCTGGTTTTAAGTTAATAGCTTGTTGAAATATTTCGATTGCTTCCTTAGATCTACCTTCCTTGACTAAAATATTACCCCAGTTACTATAAGCTTGAACTTGAATTAAAATATTTTCCCCCTTAAATTGGCATAAATTAATGACTTTTTGATAACTGGAAATTGCTCGATCTAGTAAACCTTGTTGTTGTAAAACAATGCCAATATTATAGTAAGCTTGAATATGCTGTGGATGATGAGCGATCGCTTGTTGATAATGAATATAAGCTGCTGATAGATTTCCTTGATGCTGAAAAGCTATTCCCAAGTTATACTGAATGTAGTGGAGGTCTGGTACTAAAGTTAATGCTTCTTGGTATAACAATATGGCGGCTTCTAGTTTTCCCTGCTTTTGATATAACAATCCTCTTGAAGCTTTTTCTTCAGCTAACTTCAATGCTTTTGAGGATTCGCTGCTCATATTTGAATAGTAGTGCATTGTGATGAGTTTTGAACTTTGAGTTTATACAATTTGGAATTTTGGGGTAGCGCTCTGTAACCTACCCCGGTTAATCATTGGGGGATTGCCCCTGCAAATTTCATCCTGTAATTTATCAACGCCATTTTTTTTATATCCACTGCCCAAGCACAAAAGTATATTTTATTCCATATTCCATTCCCTATTCCCTGTCCCCTACTAATCAAGTGTTAAATAATTTTGTTCCAGGAGATTCTGGAGTAGACAGTCTCACTGACTTTACTTCAGGACAAGACAAAATACAGCTTGATGCTAATAGCTTCGACGAGTTAATTGGGCCTGGTGATACTTTCAACCCTGACGAATTTACTACTCTTGATGAATTTGCTCAAAATCAAGATGCCAACCTAGTCTACGACTCAGACCAAGGTTTAATGTACTATATTGACGCAGACAATAATGCTATACAATTCCTGCAATTAGATAGTAATCTAGATATTACTGGTGATGACTTTGAAACTATCTAGTTGCAGGAATTGTATAGCAATATTGACGCAGACAATAATGCTATACAATTCCTGCAATTAGATAGTAATCTAGATATTACTGGTGATGACTTTGAAACTATCTAGTTTTTTTTTGAGAAAAAGCTGAAACTAGCTAACCATGCTATTAAGTATCTGTGCAAAATTATTTAACACTTGATTAGTAGGGGACAGGGAATAGGGAATGGAATATGG